>NZ_JAQEHY010000019.1:31982-37502 GCF_027665985.1 Butyricicoccus sp. AM78-15b2TA | reverse complement strand
ACCGCTTGATTAAGAAGTCTTTTAGAGCATACAACACCGGCTGCCAGCTTATATTTCTTATACTGCCGCACTGCGAAGTGGTTTGGCTTTTCCGATTCCAGTGCATCAAACATCAGGTCTACCGGGTTTTTGAACTCCTCGTCATCCTCCCGAACCTCCATGGCGTTGATGAACTCGATGAGGGTAGAGAAATTCTGCTCCTCTACCGGAGCCTCATAGTGGATATACCCAATCAGCGCGCAATACAGCAAGGTCTCTGCTTTGACCCAAAAATCGTCCCCGGCCTTGCCTTCGCCTTTGGTATTGGCGATCAGCGTTGTGACCAGCTTCAAGATGTCCTTTTCGCTATGGATATAGGCGAAAGGGTTATAGTGCATTGATTTTCGGAAGTTGATGGTATTTAGAACCTTGATGCGGTACGGCTCATAAATGACCTTGCCGTGCTTATCCTTCATGGGCTTTCCGTCCTTTCCCAGTTTGGGTGCGCCCCTTTGGAGCATTTTCCCGCACTCCACCAAAATGGTTCCCTTCGGGTCTGTGACCACATAAGAACTGTGCATCTGCATCAGATTTGGTTTGAGCCAGAAACGGGTCTTACCGGAACCGGAGCCGCCGATCACCAGCACATTTTTGTTTCTGGCGGTCTTTGGGTCCTTGGGGCGGCTGTTCATGGTCAGGCTTTCGGTTTTTGTGAGAATGACATTGTTCTGGAACACCGGGTCGATGTAGGGAGCAATATCCTCACGGGTTCCCCAACGGGCAGAACCATACTCCATGCCGTGACGGTACTTCTTGGCGTTTTTACTTTTGAGATACACCGCCAGACGCAGGCCAGCACCGCAGCACAGCCCCACCAGCAGATCCAGCGGGTGCAGGCTGGGCCAGAAGCTTTGCAGCGCCCCAGGCAGGACAGCAAACAGAGAAAGGAATTTCTCTGAAGCATTTGCCCCCTGAGCCAGTCGCCATGCCTCCCCGAAGTTGGTAGTAAACAGCCCCATCAGGAGATAGGGCAGGTTCAGCAAAACGAGCTTTTTGATGTCAAACTGCTTTTTCATCGTTCCAGCTCCTTTCGCTTGGTGCGGTCCACCACGGCATTTTTGACCATCTCTTTGAACTGACTGAGTTTTGCCAGCACAGACGGGCGTTCTGTTTTCTCGGCCTTCTTGACCTTTTTGCTGGTGTACTCGGTAAATGCAGCGGTCAGCGCATCGGCGTCACGGCCTTTGAAAAAGATCAGGTACTTGGGTGGGGAGCTACTGCGGTCTTTCTTCACCGCATAGTCCACACCATATTTCCGGGCGATCTTCTCAAATTCCTTGATGGAAGGGTCTGTGATCTCGATATTGGAGATCCCCTGATTCTGACCAATGAGCTGCTTGACGGTCTGTTTTCCGTGGGGTGTCACAGGAGCGTCACGGCTTCTTTGCTTTTGCAGCTTCTTTTCCTTGCAGTGGGCCATGTACTTGCTGATGGCGGCTTTGAGCAGCCTGCCGGTGAACTTTGTTCCACTGACAACCAGCGTTAAAGTTCTGTTTTCCACTTCTTCCTGCATTTTCATCGCCTCCTTTCCACAAAATGTGCAGGGGTGGTGCATTTTCTTCTAAGGCGGGACCACCAGCCGCCGGAGAAAATATTTCTTCATCGCTCCATCCCGCGGCTCTTTTTCTTTACCGGCTTCTTATCCGGCAAATTCCACTCTTCCCGAAACTCTGCCATACCTTTGGGATCAAATACCTTCAACTTCTCCAGATCAAAGGCAACGGCAGAATATTTTCCATAACCGGACTGCACCTGATAGGGAAGCACCTTCCCCAATTTGTTCTCTTTGATGAATCGCAGCAGGTCCTTGCTGATGTCACCGGAAATAAACGCCTCTCCGGGGTCCAGGGAATATCCCGGTAGGTTCACCGTCATATCTGCAAACGGTTCTGCTCCATCTTCTGTATGGGTAATCATGCCGATATAAAGCCGCTGATTATTCGCATACATCCCAAGTTGCAGCGATATGGTTTCTTCCCCATATTCCCACTTGAAGGGGACTTTCTTTTCCTCATTCATATCAGATTCCTCCTATCGTATCTGTTCTTTGTGGTCATAAAACAAATCTCCATTTCTGACCTTTGCATGGCTGAGAATCTTGATCTGCCCCTTTGCCTGACTGTCCAGAGCTTTTTCATAGCCTATATCTGACAAAAACAGGCGGGTTCGTTCTCCTTTCCAGCCCACCGGGGAGTCATTCGTCAGCACATCAAAAATAATCATGTGCCGGGTGTTCTCCGCAAATCGCTGAAGATCCATGTAGTCATGGCCGTGATAGTTCTGCGCCCCGGCTTTCTGACGCATTTCCTCCATCAGCTGACCGATTGTTTTTCCTTCCTGCATAAAACCCACTTCCTTTCTGTTCTTATAAGACCAGCAAGATCATCTCCCGCAGCTGAGCAAAATAGAGCTTGCCCTGGGGCGTGACCAGCGTGTAGGAACCGGTATGACCGTGGTTGCAGTAGTCTTTGACGCAAAACAGCCCTGCATTTTTCACATTGGCATAAGGCAGCACATTGCCGGATGCCGTGCGGTACACAAACCGCCGTTCTATCAGAAACCGAACAAACCGGCGCTCCGGGACATCCAACTCTTTGGCGGTAGTCCTGAGATTGGTGCTGTGCTTTAAGTCGATGAACAGGTCATAGAAAGCGGCTTTGCCCTCCAGCTGTGCATTTTCCTTACGCAGAGAAATATTCGCTTCACGCTCAGCCAACAAGTCTGAGCAGAGCTTCATCAGAGCCTCCGGGGAAGTGGCAACCTCCCACAGCTTCTCTTTTGTGAGATAGGCCCCGTGCTTACGAATAGTAGGCAGGACCTCATCGAATACCCACCGTTCAAACCGCTCTGCCGATGGCAATTTGCTGTGAACGATCAGGCGGTACAAATCGCCTTCTGGGATAAAAGTCATACTGATTTTGCGGTCGGGGCTTTGTGGGTGAGGTGCGTCGCGTTTCACGACATACCTACAATGGCGGATAATTGCATCGCGGGGATTACTGTACCCCAGCGCAGCAGCCACATCCGTTCCGCTGAACAAGTATTTGCCGTTTTCCTCAATGACACGGATACTGCCAAACTCCGGGTTTTTGAAAATTTCCATCTGGTTCATGTCGTGCCTCCTTTGGCATGATAAAAGGCGGCCTTTACCAGCCGCCTGCGTGCATATCGTGATTGACCAGTGAAGTGTAGTGGTTATTCATGGTGGTAGGCGCATTGAACAGCACCGCAAGCAGGTACTGCTTCATGTTGCGTACCTGGGTGGTATTCTTTTGCAGACAGTCCATGACAAACTCGATGTGGGAGCTGTCCAGTTTCAAAAAACGGGAACGCACGATCTCGTGAGGGAAGTCTGCCCCAGAGATCCGGGTGGTCTTTCGTTTGGCACAGACCGTTTCGACCAACAGCTCTACGATCTCATTCAGGTCATCCAGGTAGAGAGGATAACGCTGCTTCAAGCAGTCATACTCGATATTCTCCAAAATCAACTCCCGATAATTTTCTATCTCTGTGACAGACATCGCATCCCTTCCTTTCCGTTCCGGCGGTCTTGCCGCCGCTGTTTCCCGGAAGGGAATGGAATCGGTACTTGATCCATAAGTAATTGATTTTTCTGTATTTGATTTCTCTATATTTAATTCTGCGGGCTTTTCCGTATCCGGTTTTACCATATCCGGGTTTTCCGTATCTGGTGAAGCCGTATCCGGCTGGGACATATCTGGCTGGGGCTGTTCATAGATGACATACTCGGTATCTGTAATCCGCCCACTTTTATCGCGTCTCTGATGGCGCACGATATATCCGGCTCCTTCCAGTTCACGCAGGGCAGCACCGATGGCATCCACGCCTTCCTTACAGATCTTTGCAAGGCCACGGGTAGTGTAATTCCAGTCCTCTGGCAAAGACAGCATCATGGAAAGCAGCCCCTTCGCTTTTAACGACAGGTTTGCATTTCGTAAATGATGATTGCTCATCACGGTATAATCACGGGTCCGTTCAATGCGAAAAACGGCCATTGACCTCACTCCTTCCGAATTTTGGGTACAAAAAAACCGCAATCCTCATTTCAAAGAATTGCGGTGTTCAGCGCTTTTCAAATTTTCTTGCATAGAACCAAAACAGCGGCTTTTGGGGACGCGCCTCTGTAAATGGCTCCTCCTGGGCGAAAGGAAGTGTTTGCATCACTCGGTCAATATCCGTTGAATCCATGTCATGCTGAGATTTGCAATCTTCCCGGATTGCTTCTTGAATTTCCTTTACCGTACACATAGTCATTCCTTTCCTTTCGTTGTATGGGTTTATGAGCGGCGGCGTTTTCCCGGTTTGAAATCGAGGATATGTCCCTCAATCACACGAGCGTAACGCTTGATTTTGATCTCCCGGCGCTGTTGACTTTGCAGGGCGGCCTGATACCCGTCCTCAGTCAAAAACAACCGCATTTCATCTCCGGGGCTGCCGTAAGCAGTGCTGGGACGCAGGACGGAAAACTCGATCATCCAGCGGGTATTATCCCAAAACCTCTCTACGGCGAGAATGTTGTGTCCTTTCAGCTCACGGGCTGAAATATCCCTCATAGGCGGCTCCTTTCATCGTTCCTGGTCTCTCTGACGCTTTTTCTGCCATGCCTCCAGCAGCTTGATAATGGTTTCCTGCATCCGCTGGGGCGTATAGCTTTTGGGGAAATATTTCCGCAAAGTGTCGGAGGTAAATGTCACTCGGTCCAGATCACTTTTCTTTTCCTCACCCATGATGACACGCATCATATCGAGGGTCAGATGCCCCTCCTGGCTGTATTTCTTGAGCCGCTGGGCTTGGGAAAGGGAAGGGGTAGCCTGTTCACTGTCCATCGCGTCCAGTAGGTCTATCTGTTCTTCCTTTTTGAGAAAGGACAGCTCATAAGCAGGGTTCAGGGCAATCTTCTTTTCATCCACCATATCCATCAATTCAGGAATCAGCTCTGTCAGACGGATAAATCTCTTAATCTGTGATTTGCTATCTGGACTGTTCTCCGCGATTTTTTCTGCCGCAGTCAACTTCGGCCCAACTTGGGCCGAAGTTAAATCCGTCCTGGCTCCTTGGTGCTTAATGGCATCCAGCTTCATTTTATAAGCAAATGCTCTTTCACTGGGGAGCAGGCTTTCTCGTTGTAAATTGCTGTCAACCATAATGATTGTAGCGGCATCATCATCCAAATCCCGAACAATGACCGGCATGGTCTCCTTGTCTGCCAGCTCACTGGCTCTGTGCCGCCTGTGTCCGGCTACCAGCTCATAACCGCCCTCCGGGTCCGGTCGGGCAATGGCCGGAACCAGAACGCCATACTGCTTGATACTGTCAGCAGTCTCCATCATGGCTTCGTCATCCCTGACTTTGAATGGGTGGTTCTTAAACGGATGCAGTTCAGACAACGGAATTTCCTGAATCTTTTCCAGCTTTGCATCCTGGCGGCCTTCTTCGGTGGAGAACAGATCATCTACCGAT
>NZ_JAQEHY010000019.1:0-31972 GCF_027665985.1 Butyricicoccus sp. AM78-15b2TA | reverse complement strand
CTACCGATGCCAGCTCTATTTTTTTCGCGCTGCTTTTCAAGTTTCAACACCTCCTTCGTCAGATTTTTGTAGCCCTCTGCCACCTTGCCGCCGGGATCATGGGCAAAAATGCTTTTTCCCTCGGCGCTGATTTCCTTTGCCCGGACAGAATGGGGAATCTCTGTGCCGAATACTTTGATCTTGCTGCCATAGGTCTCTCGCAAAAGTGCGGAAATCTCTTTGGCAAAGTTGGTTCGGCTGTCAACCATCGTCAGCAGGATACCGTCTATCTGGAGCTTGGGGTTGATCTGCCGCTTTACCTTGTTTACCGTGGAGAGCAGCTGTTCCAGCCCTTTGGCGGGCAGATACTCCGCCTGAACGGGAATTATGATCCTGTTTGCAGCGGCCAGCGCATTGACTGTGAGCATCCCCAGGGAGGGCTGGCAGTCGATGAGGATATGGGAGTATTGCCCCTTCAGCGTGTCCAGATATTGCCGCAAGATAGTCTCACGACTCATGGCATTTACCAGGGATACTTCCATACCGGATAACTGGATGTCCGCAGGCATCAGGTCTACACCCTCTGGGTGGTGCAGAATACCCTCGCCGGGACGAAGCGGCTCATCCATCAGGATACGCCCCATAGCGTCCGACAGCGTAAAGGGCAGCTTGTCCGGTTGTGGATTGCCCAGGCTGATAGTCAGGCTTCCTTGCGGGTCTCCGTCGATCAGCAGAACTTTCTTTCCGGCCTGCGCCAAACCGATTCCAAGATTGGCACAGGTGGTGGTTTTGCCAACGCCGCCCTTCTGGTTGGCAATGGCAATGATTTGCGTGTTCATTGACTTCACCTCATTTCTAATTGTTTCTGTTGCTTCTGGAAATAGAAAAAGCCGCCACTCCAAAATAAAAAGTGAAGTGACGGCTCTTTCTATCGCCGGAATACGAGTTCCTGAAATGAAAAAAGCACCCAGTCATTTTATACTGAGTGCTGTATCAAATTCATATTCAATTATTCAAATTAGGTCAAACTATGCCAAACTGCCACAGCCAAAAACGAGGGGAAAGAGGGCTGAAAAGTAGCCCCCAAAACACCCACAAAATCGGCTCTCGGTTAACCACTTTGGGCACCACTTGACCCTCTTTTTGCCCTCTTTTTGGCCGGTTAACCACTTGCGGACCACTAAAAATTGGGTGAAAACGGCTCTCGTTTTGCTAAATTTGGTCAAACTATATCAGCCCGTTTAGATACAGTAAAACCCCGGAAAACCTTGATTTTCCGGGGTTTTTGAACCATTTTGATACGGTTTGAACAGCAGATTATCTCTTGCTGAACTGAGGCGCGCGACGTGCAGCCTTGAGACCGTATTTCTTACGTTCCTTCATACGCGGATCGCGGGTCAGGAAGCCTGCAGCCTTCAAAGCTGCGCGGTACTGGTCGGAATCAGCCTGCAGCAGAGCACGAGCGATGCCGTGACGGATTGCGCCAGCCTGGCCGGTGAAGCCGCCGCCGGTTACGGTGCACTCTACGTCGAACTTGCCCTCGGTGCCGGTTACTTCGAACGGCTGACGGCAAACCATCTTCAGGGTCTCAAGACCGAAGTAGTTGTCGATGGTGCGGTTGTTGATCTTGATCTCACCGGTGCCGCCCGGGAAAAGACGAACGCGGGCAACAGAGGACTTTCTTCTGCCGGTGCCATAGAAATATGCCTTCTTAGGTGTATACATCAGTTAATCCTCCCTTACTTTTCCCAGTTCTCGGGCTTCTGAGCCTGATGATTGTGGTTCTCGCCAGCAAATACCTTCAGACGGGTAGCGGACTGACGGCCGATGGAATTCTTCGGCAGCATGCCCTTAACTGCGAGCTGCATAGCGAACTCCGGCTTCTCAGCCATCAGGGTCTTGTACTGAACTTCCTTCAGACCGCCGACCCAGCCGGTGTGATGACGATAGTACTTCTGGGTGAGCTTCTTACCGGTCAGAACCGCCTTGTCAGCGTTGACGATGATTACGAAATCGCCGCAGTCAACATGGGGAGTGAACGTGGTCTTGTGCTTGCCGCGAAGCAGCATTGCAGCGGTTGCAGCAGTACGGCCCAGCGGCTTGCCAGCTGCGTCCAGTACATACCACTTACGCTCGACATTTTCTGCCTTAGCCATAAAAGTAGACATGGTTTTTTCCTCCGTTTATATATATCAAAAATACTTTGACAACTGATTGATCGCCCGAAACGAGCATATTTATTAAAACACATCATTTTGCGCAAGTCAAGCGAAATTTTGAAAAAATATCTGCAATCCAATACATTCTCTTGTTTTCTCTTTTAATCTCTATCATACTCCCTAATACTCACTTTGCATTTCATTTTTTGCATTTGCGATTTTTGATGTTTTCTGATAAATTTTAATATGTACGATCAAAAAGGAGACTGTTATGCAGAAAATGCTTTCCTATGTCCGCCGTGCGGTGGACCATTACCATATGATAGACGAGGGCGACAGGATTGCGGTCGGCGTTTCCGGCGGCAAGGACTCGCTCGCGCTGCTCGTGGCGCTCAGCCAACTGAGCCGCTTTTATCCGCACCATTTTACAGTCGTGGCTATTACATTGGAGATGGGCTATGATGAAATGGACTTCTCCCCTGTACAAACGCTGTGCGACAAGCTGGGCGTCGAGTACATCCGTGTCCCCACCCAGATTGGCCCTATCGTGTTTGATATCCGCCATGAGGAAAACCCCTGCTCGCTCTGTGCCAAGCTGCGCCGCGGTGCCCTGCACGATGCCGCCCGCAAGGCAGGCTGCAGCAAGGTTGCGCTCGGCCATCACTTTGACGATGTAGTCGAGACCTACATGCTTTCCCTATTTTATGAAGGCCGCATTTCGTGCTTTTCGCCGGTAACCTACCTCGACCGCGCCGACATCACGCTCATTCGTCCGCTGCTGTATGTGCCGGAGTATTATGTGCGCTCGTTCGCCAAACGGCATGAGCTGCCGATCGTGCACAATCCGTGTCCGGCGGACGGCAACACCAAGCGGCAGGAGATCAAGGATTTGCTGAAAAGTCTCGAAAAGACCATGCCCGGTGTGCGCGAGCGCATTTTCGGCGCCATGCAGCGCTACCCGCTCGAGGGCTGGGAACCGGACAAGACCCGCCGCGATTACAAATGATCTGTTCCCTATATAAAAAGAAAGGAGATGAGAACCATGATCCAGATTGGCTTCTGCGACGACGATCTCAGCGTGCTCGATGAACTGCACGAGCTGCTCGGCAGCTACCGTGCGGAACACAACGCCGATATCGCCCCGACAGCCTTCCAAAGCCCGTTCGAGCTGCTGGCGGCCATCGAAAAGGGCGCACGCTTTGACATTCTGCTGCTCGATGTGCTCATGCCCGGCGAAAACGGCATCGAAGCCGCCCGCGAGATCCGTCAGTACGACTCCAACGTGAAGATCATCTTTCTCACCTCATCCGCAGAGTTTGCCGTGCAGTCGTATACGGTGGGCGCGTATTTCTATCAGCTCAAGCCGATCTGGCCGGAAAGCTTCTTCCGGCTGATGGATTCGGTCATTGCCGCCTGCTCGCGTGAGAGCAGCGCCAGCCTGATTCTGCGCTGCAGAACCGGCATCACACGCGTTGAATTGGACAAGCTGGAATACTGCGAGGTCATCCGCCGTTCCCTGCTGCTGCACAAGACTGACGGCACCGTGCTCGAGGCCGCCGGCAGCATGGACAGCCTGTGCGAAAGCCTTGCCGAACACAGGAATTTTCTGCGCATTCACCGCTCCTACCTTGTAAATTTAGAGCATATCCAGACGATCACGCCGAAAACGCTCGTTATGTCCAGCCACGCCGAGCTGCCCATTCCGCGCGGACGCTACAACGACATCAAGGATGCGTACCTTGAACACGCCTTTCAGAAAGAGCAGGTGTTCCTGACATGATCGCACTCGCTGTTGACCTTTGCAACTCCGTTGCCGTTACGCTGTTCGGCATCGCGCTCTCTGCGGCATTCTGCAATATCCACTGGACGCCCAAGGCGAAAAAGCGCATGCTGCTGTACACGCTGATGATCTTCTGCCTGTCCGGCATCGCCTACCTCGGTGTGGACCCGGGCTTCGGACGCTATCTGTATCCGCTGCACACCCACCTGCCGCTTGTGCTCGCGCTGTGCTCGCTCAGTCACGAACGCCTGTGGCCGGTGATTTCCGTGCTGACGGCGTACCTGTGCTGTCAGCTGCGGCGCTGGCTGGCGCTGATCGCGGTCGCTATCTTCTCCGGCGGAGACACCATGCAGTACGCTGTGGAAATAATCGTCACCGTGCCGCTGCTCATTCTGCTGCTCAAGGCCGCACCTGCCATCCGGTCGGTGTCGCAGTATTCGCGGGCGGTGCAGTGTCAGTTCGGCATTGTGCCCGCGGTGTACTATGCGTTTGACTATGCCACCCGCGTTTACACCGACCTGCTGTTCTCCGGTTCGGCCGTAGTCGTGGAGTTCATGCCGTTCGTATGCAGTGCGGCGTACCTGCTGTTCCTGATTCACATTTCCAGAGAGCAGCACGCACGGCTGCGTTTGGAGGAGCTGAAAAGCAATCTTGACCTGCAGGTGCATCAGGCCGTCCGTGAGATTGAAGCACTGCGTATCTCTCAGCAGAAAACCCGCGCCTACCGGCATGATCTGCGGCATCATCTGCAGTACATCACCGCCTGCATCGAGAATAAGCAGTATGAGCAGGCACTGCAGTACATTCACTCCATCAGCGAGGAAATCGAAGCCAGCCGCGTGACCGTTTACTGCGAAAACGAGGCCGCAAACCTGATTCTCTCATCGTTTGCCGACCGCGCCAAGGCGCAGGGCATCCCGCTTGCGGTGCATGCCGTGCTGCCCAATCAGCTGCCGCTTGCCGAGAGCGACCTGTGCGTGCTGCTCTCCAACGCGCTTGAGAATGCGATTCACGCATGCAGCGAGCGCGCAGACGGTGTTCCCGGACACATCGAGGTGCAGACATACGAAAAAGCCGGAAAGTTCTTCCTGCAGATTGTCAACGACTGCACGCATCCGGTGCAGTTCAGCCACGGCGTGCCGGTCTCCGACCGCGCCGGACACGGCATCGGCGTGCACAGCATTTGCAGCATCGTCGAGCGATACGGCGGCGTGTACAGCTTTTCGGTTAAGAATCAGCAGTTTATCCTGCGAATTTCACTTTAATAATTGCATAAGAAAAAACGCTCTGTTTTCACAGAGCGTTTTCTTATAAACAGTAGCAAACACCGTGCGGAACTGTAGTTCCGCCGACAGCATTTTATCTCTTATTGGAGCGCTTCCAGATACGCATCTTCTCCGCTTCCTGAATCAGCTGCTCGCGGAAATCCGGATGTGCAACCGAGATCAGAGCCTCCGCACGCTGCCATGCAGTCAGACCCTTGAGGTTTACCTTGCCGTACTCGGTGACAAACCAGTGCGCGCACGGACGGGCATCGGTAACGACCGAGCCGTTCTCAAGCGTCGGACGAATGCGGCTCTCGAGCGTGCCGTCCTTCTTCTTAAAGGTGGACGAGCAGCAGATGAAGCTCTTGCCGCCCTTGGACAGATACGCGCCCAGAACGAAGTCCAGCTGGCCGCCTGCACCGGAAATCTGCTTGACACCGGCACTTTCTGCGTTCATCTGACCGAACAGATCCACATCCACGATATTGTTGATGGAAATGAAATTGTCGATCTGTGCAATGGTGCGCGCATCGTTGGTATAAGATACCGGTGCAGACATGCACTCCGGATTATCATTTACAAAATCGTACAGTTTCTGGGTGCCTGCGCCGAACGCGAACACCTGACGGCCGCGGTCGATGGCCTTCTTCGAGCCGTTGATCTTGCCTGCACGGGAGATGTCAACGAATGCGTCAACGTACATCTCGGTATGAACGCCGAGGTCCTTCAGGTCAGACTCTGCAATCATCGAGCCTACGGTATTCGGCATGCCGCCGATGCCCAGCTGCAGGCACGCGCCGTTCGGGATTTCCTCCACGATCAGCTTTGCAACCGCCTTATCAACCTCGGTCGGCTCGCCGCCAGCGCCCATCTGCGGCATTTCGGTGTCGCTCTCAACGATCATATCCACCTGCGAAATGTGAATGCCGTCCTCAAAGCCACCAAGGCAGCGCGGCATATACTTGTTGACCTCAACGATGATAACATCGGATACATCGCAGATCGCCTTGAGGTGCGAAGCCTGCGGGCCGAAGCTGAACCAGCCGTGTGCGTCCATCGGCGCCACCTGAATCATGGCTACATTGACATGACGGACGTTCTCGCGGTACCAGCGCGGCATCTCGGAGTAGCGCAGTGCGCTGTAAAAGCCGAAGCCCTCCATGCAGGCCTTGCGCTCAATGCCGGACATATGCCACGAGTTCCAGGTGATCTTGTCGGCTGCATCCGGAATATCGAATACCGCCGGTCGGCGCATGAGTACGCCGCCGCGGAAGTTTACATCCTCCAGCTCGCCCATGCGGGCAGCAAGCGCCTTGTCCAGTGCAACAGGCGTACCCGTACACCAGCCGTAGTCTACCCAGTCACCCGATTTAACAACTTTAACGGCTTCATCCGCCGTTGTCAGCTTCTGCTGATACAGTGCAGTATAATCCACGCTGATTCCCTCCGTCTTACTTGTTCTTCATTGTTTATTCTTTAACAATCATGCTTACTTATGATTATAATCTCTTTTGGGGTACAGGTCAACACAGGTTCGCAAAAAAGAGTGAGAATCCATTCAAACCGCTCCCCGCCCTCTTCCCCTTATATTTCACCCGGTTATTTTAGATTTTGCACAAAATACCGTCCGGTTATTCTTCAAAAATACTGAAAATCCGCATGAAAATCAGGGGTTGATTTTCTGCGCTAAAGTGTTATAATAGTAAACAAGATATGAACTGAATTACAGGAGGTTTTCTAAAAATGAAGACGAAGAAACTTCTTGCACTGCTGATGGCAGGCGCAATGAGTGTATCCATGCTGTCCGGCTGCGGCGGCTCTGCTGCCAAGACCGACGACTCGAGCGCCGATGCGGCTGACACCTCAGCTTCCGCCGAGAGCGATATGGATTATGTAAAGAGCAACGGCAAGCTGGTCATCGGCATCACGGATTTCGCACCGATGGATTATAAGGAAGACGGCTCGGACGAGTGGGTCGGCTTTGACGCGGACATGGCAAAGGCTTTCGCTGAGAGCCTGGGCGTAAAAGCTGAGTTCATCGAGATCAACTGGGACAACAAGATCATGGAGCTGGATTCCAAGGGCGTTGACGCCGTTTGGAACGGCATGACCCTGACCGATGAGGTTAAGACCTCCATGAACTGTTCCGACCCGTATGCGACCAACGCACAGGTAGTCGTTGTTCCGTCCGACAAGGCCGACGCTGCCAAGGACATCGACTCCATCAAGGATATGACCTTCGCGGTTGAGTCCGGCTCCGCCGGTGAGGCTGCTGCACAGGCTGCCGGTCTGAATGCAACCGCAGTTCAGTCTCAGGCTGACGCACTGATGGAGGTTGCCGCAGGCACCTCTGATGCCTGCGTGATCGACCTGCTGATGGCAGGCGCTATGATTGGCGAGGGCACCAGCTACCCGAACCTGACCTACACCGTAAACCTCAACGAGGCCAACGGTGAGGAGGACGAGAACTACGTTGTTGGCTTCCGCAAGGATTCTGACCTGACCGAAGCATTCAACAACTTCTACAAGGGCGCTTACAAGGACGGCATCGTTCTTTCCTTCGCTCAGAAGTACGGCGTACAGGAAGCAATCGTAGATCCGGAGGCTTAACTCCCATTCCCCCAGTTAATATAAGGCAGAAGGCGGACTACCGTCTTCTGCCTTATGTGTCACAGGAAATAAAGTAAAAAAGAGGTAAAGAGGAAACGACATGTTTGCCAATGTAACACTCAGCCTGATGGGCGGCTTTGTTACCACCGTACAGCTTTTCTGCCTGACGCTGGTATTCGCTCTGCCGCTCGGCCTGCTTATCAGCTTCGGCTCGATGAGCCGCATTACACCGCTGCGCGCACTCATCAAAATCATCGTCTGGATCGTCCGCGGCACGCCGCTTATGCTCCAAATCATCATCATTTTCTACGGTCCTGCCCTGCTGTGGGATATTTCCCTGCCGCGCTTCACCGCTGCGCTAGTTGCGTTTGTCATCAACTACGCCTGCTACTTCTCGGAGATCTTCCGCGGCGGCATTCAGGGCATTCCGAGCGGTCAGTATGAAGCCGGTCAGGTGCTCGGCATGACCAAAAGCCAGATTTTCTTCAAGGTAACGCTGCTGCAGGTCATCAAGCGCGTTATCCCGCCGATGGGCAACGAGTTTATCAACCTTGTTAAAGATACCGCACTGGCGCGTACCATCGCGGTATACGAGGTGCTGTGGATGGGCGAAAAGTTCATCAAGAGCGCCGGTATCATCTGGCCGCTGTTCTACACTGCCGTATTCTACCTGCTGTTCAACGGTATTCTGACCCTGCTGTTCGGCTGGATCGAAAAGAAAATGGATTACTTTAAATAAGGAGGAGCCGTTATGCCTATTCTGGAGGTACAGCACCTTTATAAGAACTTCGGCCCTACCAAGGTGCTTAAAGACATCAGTTTTACATTGGAGCGCGGCAAGGCGCTTGCCATCATCGGCTCGTCCGGTTCGGGCAAGACCACGCTGCTGCGCTGCCTGAATTTTCTCGAGACCCCGAATGAGGGTAAGATCATCGTAAACGGCGAGACACTGCTCGACGCTGCCGACCATGCCGCCAAGAGCGATGCGCAGATCCGCAAGAACCGTCTGCACTTCGGCATGGTGTTCCAGTCGTTCAATCTGTTCCCGCAGTACACTGCACTGGAGAACGTCATGCTCGCTCCCCTGCTGCAGGCCAAGGAACGCCCAGACTACAAGCAGAACAAGCGCGAGATTCACGAGCAGATCGAGCACCGCGCCATCGAGCTGCTCGAGATGATGAGCCTTGAGGGCCGCATGAGCCACTATCCGCACCAGCTGTCCGGCGGTCAGCAGCAGCGCGTCGCCATTGCGCGTGCGCTCGCGCTCAAGCCGGATATCCTGTGCTTCGACGAGCCGACCTCGGCGCTCGACCCCGAGCTGACCGGTGAGGTGCTGCGCGTTATCCGCTCACTGGCGGACCAGCACACCACCATGATCATCGTCACCCACGAGATGGCGTTTGCCCGCGATGTGGCCGATCATGTCGTGTTCATGGACGGCGGCACCATCGTTGAGGAGGGCACGCCGACAGAGGTATTTGAAAATGCGCATAACGAGCGAACCCGCGCATTTTTGAGCCGTTTTTCACAAAACAGCTAAAGAACGGAAAATTATGCAAAAACTTTTCGGTACTTTTCACCATTACCCCATTTACAAATCACAATAAATACGTTAAAATAGTCCCGTAATAAGATTGCGGGACTTTTTATTGTCTTTTTGTACAGGTTTAGTTGGTCAATTTTTGATGAAATTATTGTTTGTTTGTGTTGAAGTTTTGGCGCAAATTTGCTACAATAAGAACACAGGAAAAAACCACCCTGTAAAATCATGTAATAAAAAGCCGCACGGCCTTTTATAAAATTTTTGATTGGAGATGTTTCTACTATGGCTATGGATGCTTTCAGCGCCTCCCTGATGAAGGACAAGAGAGAGATCGTCATTGCCCCGACTATTTACAAGTTTGACACCTTTGGTGCTTTCGCTGAGGAGTTCAAGCTGGGCGAGCGCGACGTCGTTCTGACCAACGAATTCATCTACAAGCCCTTCATGGAAGAGCTTGGCCTCAAGAGCAAGTTCGTATTCCAGGAGAAGTTCGGTGCAGGCGAGCCTTCCGAGGCTATGATCGAGACCATGTACGAGGCTATTCCGTACGATTCCTACGACCGCGTAATCGCAGTAGGCGGCGGTGCTATCATGGACCTTTGCAAGCTGCTCGGCTGCAAGCGCCCGACCTCCGTACATGAGCTGTACTTCAAGCGCGAGCCTGTTGTACATGAGAAGGAAGTTATCGCTATCCCGACCACCTGCGGTACCGGTTCTGAGGTTACCAACATTTCTGTTGCTATCGTTAAGGACGAGAAGGACGGCAAGCTGACCGGCGGCGATACCAAGCTCGGCCTGGTTTCCGACGACATCATCCCGAACAAGGTTTGCCTGGTTCCGGATCTGCTCAAGACCCTGCCGTACAAGCCGTTCGCAGCATCCGCTATCGATGCTCTGATCCACGCTACCGAGTCTTTCCTGTCCCCGCACCGCAAGACCGTTACCTCCGAGATGTTCTCCGTTAAGGCTATGGAGATGATCCTCGAGGGCTTCCGCCGCATCGCTCTGGAAGGCCCGGACGCTCGTATGGATTACCTTGGCGAGTTCGTTCATGCTTCCCTGTTTGCAGGCATCGCATTCCTGAAGGCTGGCTGTGCAACCGTACACGGCATGTCCTTCCCGCTCGGCGGCACCTACCATGTTCCGCACGGCGAGTCCAACTACGCTCTGTTCGGCAAGATCCTCGAGATGTACGACGAGTACGAGCCGGCTGGCGAGCTGGGCAAGTTCAAGGAAATCGTTGCTCGCTGCCTGGGCTGCACCAAGGACGACGCTCTGCGCACCCTGAACGTAACCCTGGAGAAGGTTCTGCACCTGAAGCCGCTGCATGAGTACGGCTTCAAGGAAGAGGACGTTAAGGCATTTGCACTGTCTGTTGATGCAAACCAGCAGCGTCTGATCACCAACTCTTACCGTCCGTGGAGCATCGAGCTCAGCGAGCGCGTATACAAAGAGTGCTTCTAATTTCCGTATGTAACGCCTGAATAGGGCGGGGAGTCCCGTCTCCCCGCCCTGTTTTCTTTATTCATGTTATGTGCACCAAATTGTAATGAGAAAGGATACTTGATCACTTATGATGACCAAAGACCAGTACATTGAATCCTTGCGCAAGCTGAACCTCAACCTGTATATGTTCGGCAAGAAGGTAGAGAACCCGGTTGACGACCCGGTTATCCGTCCTTCCCTTAACTCCTTCGCCGCTACCTACGAGCTGGCTGAGGACCCGCAGTATCAGGATCTGATGACTGCTACCTCCCACATCTCCGGCAAGAAGATCAACCGCTTCACCCACATGCATCAGTCCACCGACGACCTGATCAAGAAGGTTAAGATGCAGCGTCTGCTCGGTCAGAAGACCGCAGCCTGCTTCCAGCGCTGCGTAGGCATGGACGCTATGAACGCTGTATTCTCCTCCACCTACGAGATCGACGAGGCTTGCGGCACCAAGTACCACGAGAACTTCCTCAAGTTCCTGACCCGCGTACAGGACGAGGATCTCGCAGTTGACGGCGCTATGACCGACGTTAAGGGCGACCGTTCCCTCGCTCCGTCCAAGCAGGCTGATCCGGATCTGTTCCTGCACGTTGTAGAGCGCACCGCTGACGGCGTATACGTTACCGGCGCTAAGGCTCACCAGACCGGCTTTGTAAACTCTCACGAGGTTCTGGTAATGCCGACCATCTCCATGCGCGAGGGCGACGAGGACTACGCGATTTCCTTCGCTGTACCGACCGATTCCAAGGGCATCACCCTGATCTACGGCCGTCAGTCCTGCGACACCCGCAAGATGGAAGAGTACAACGACATCGACGTTGGCAACAAGGTATACGGCGGCCACGAAGTTCTCGTTATCTTCGACCGCGTATTCGTTCCGAACGACCGCATCTTCCTCAACGGCGAAGTTAAGTTTGCCGGCATGATCGTAGAGCGTTTCGCAGGCTATCACCGTCAGTCTTACGGCGGCTGCAAGGTCGGCGTAGGCGACGTTCTGATCGGCGCTACCGCTCTGGCTGGCGATATGGCTGGCTCCTCCAAGGCTTCCCACGTTAAGGACAAGCTGATCGAGATGACCCACCTGAACGAGACCCTGTACTGCTGCGGTATCGCTTGCTCCTCTCAGGGCACTAAGACCAAGGCAGGCAACTATCTGATCGATCTGCTGCTGGCTAACGTCTGCAAGCAGAACGTTACCCGCTTCCCGTACGAGATCGCTCGTCTGGCACAGGATCTGGCAGGCGGCCTGATGGTAACCCAGCCGTCCGAGGCTGATTACCGCAACCCGGAGCTCAAGCCGTACATCGAGAAGTACCTCAAGGGCGTTGCTTCCGTTCCGACTGAGGACCGTATGCGTCTGCTGCGCCTGATCGAGAACATGACCATGGGTACTGCAGCTGTCGGCTATCTGCCGGAGTCCATGCACGGTGCAGGCTCGCCGCAGGCTCAGCGCATCATGATTGCCCGTCAGTCCAACCTTGAAATGAAGAAGGAACTGGCAAAGAAGATTGCTCGCATCAAGTAATCTCTGAGCAAACTATAGGCACTCATGGAGCACCCGTGAGTGCCTGTGTTTGTGTTATTACCCATTGTTTCCCTATGGTAACATTCGGAAATGCTACATAGAAAGGGGTTGTGCGCCTTGCTTCGCTGCACAGTAAAATTCTGCGGCGGCTGCAATCCGCGCTATGAGCGCGGCGATGCCTACAAGGCGATTTGCGCTGCCCTTCTGGATACCGCCTCATTCTCCTATCCGGAGGACGGTGTTCCATATGACGTACTGCTGATCCTGCGCGGCTGCACCGGCTGTCCGTATCTCTATGAGGAGATCGAGGCCGCGCACCGTGTTGTTGTTGCCGCAGCGGATGAGATTCCGCAGGCGATAGATAGAATCAGGTCTTTCACGTCGCAGGCGTGACCACTGTAAAACCGGTCGCACTATTATCAGGAGGATTGATAAACATGAAGAAAGTAAGCATCATCACCGCGGAGGAAGCTGCTCTGAAGGTTCAGGACGGCGATACCATTGCTACCGGCGGTTTCGTATCCTGTGCTTGCCCGGAGACCCTTTCCAAGGCTCTCGAGAAGCGTTTTCTTGAGACCGGCCACCCGCAGAACCTGACCCTGTTCTTTGCAGCCGGTCAGGGCCACCGCGATGGCACCGGCGGTGACCATTACGGCCATGAAGGCATGGTTAAGCGCGTTATCGGCGGCCACTGGGACCGTGCTCCGAAGCTCGGCGAGCTGGCTCTGAACAACAAGATCGAGGCTTACAACCTGCCGCAGGGCGTTATCTCGCACATGTACCGCGATATCGCTGCTCACAACATCGGCACCATCACCCACGTTGGCCTGAAGACCTTCGCTGACCCGCGCAACGGCGGCGGCAAGCTGAACGACGTTACCAAGGAAGATCTGGTAAAGGTTGTTAACATCGAGGGTCAGGAGCGCCTGCTGTACAAGGGCTTCCCGATCAACGTTGTATTCCTGCGTGCTTCCTACTGCGATGAGTACGGCAACTGCACCGTACATCGTGAGATCGGTCCTCTGGACGTAACTGCTATGGCTCAGGCCTGCAAGAACTCCGGCGGCAAGGTAATCGTTCAGGTTGAGAAGATCGTACAGGGCGGTTCTCTGGACCCGAAGCTGGTTGCTATCCCGGGCATCTATGTTGACTCTGTTGTAGTCGGCACCGATGAGGAGAACATGCAGTGCCTCGGCATGCCGTACGACGGCGCGCTGACCGGCGAGTTCCGCATCCCGGTTGACGCTATCCCGCCGATCCCGATGGACGCTAAGAAGATCATCGCCCGCCGTGCTGCTATGGAGCTGCCGCAGGACGCTATCGTAAACCTCGGCACCGGCGCACCGGAGAAGATCGCTAACGTAGCTGCTGAAGAAGGCATCTCCGACAAGATGACCCTTACCGTTGAGGCAGGCTCTATCGCAGGTGTACCGTACGGCGGCACCCAGTTCGGCGCTGCTGCTAACGCACAGTGCATCATCCCGCACAACGTACAGTTCGACTTCTATCAGGGCGGCGGCCTTGACGTTGCATTCCTCGGCCTGGCCGAGACTGCTCCGAACGGCGACCTGAACGTATCCAAGTTCGGCACCCGTCTGGCAGGTGCAGGCGGCTTCATCGACATCACCCAGAACGCCAAGAAGGTTGTTTACTGCGGCACCTTCACTGCAAAGGGCCTCAAGACTGAGTGCAAGGACGGCAAGCTCGTTATCACCCAGGAAGGCGCTAAGAAGAAGTTCGTTAAGCAGGTTGAGCACATCACCTTCTCCGGCGATTACGCTAACGAGGTACATCAGCCGGTTCTGTACATCACCGAGCGCTGCGTATTCGAGCTGCGTCCGGAAGGCGTTACCCTGACCGAGATCGCTCCGGGCATCGACCTGCAGACCCAGATCCTCGACCAGATGGACTTCGTTCCGAAGATGGCTGACGAGATCAAGACCATGGACGCTCGCATCTTCCGTGACGAGCTGATGGGTCTGGCTAACGACTAATCAATTCTATTTGTGCAGATTACGCAAACGGGAACTGGACTTTTCATATAATTTTACAGAATCGACCAATTCCCCTTGCATTCTGCAGAATAGTTTGATAAAATATTAACGAACTCAAAAAAAATCGAGTTTCCATCACCATGCGGCGGCATAGTTTTTCGCCGCATCAGTAGAAAAGGAGAAACAGCTAAATGAACGTTTACATCTGTTCCGCTGCCCGTACCGCAATCGGCACTTACGGCGGCACCCTCCGCGATGTACACTCCTCCGAGCTTGGCACCGCTGCTGCAAAGGCAGCTATCGAGCGTGCAGGCGTTGACAAGGAAGCAATCGACGAGGTTCTGTTCGGTCAGGTACTGCAGGGCGGCGTAGGCCAGAACGTAGCACGTCAGGTTTGCCTGAAGTCCGGTCTGCCGATCACCACCCCGGCTATGACCCTGAACAAGGTTTGCGCTTCCTCCATGCGTGCCATCTCCCTCGGCACCCAGATCATCCGTTCCGGCGAGAACAAGATGATGCTGGTAGGCGGCTGCGAGTCTATGTCTGGTGCTCCGTACATCTCCCGCGATACCCGCTGGGGTGCTCGCATGGGCGACAAGAAGCTGGTCGATATGATGGTATACGACGGCGTATTTGATGTATTCAACCAGTACCACATGGGCATCACTGCAGAAAACGTAGCTGAAAAGTACGGCATCACCCGCGAAATGCAGGACGAGATCGCTCTCGCTTCCCAGCAGAAGGCTGCTGCTGCCATCGCTAACGGCCGCTTCAAGGACGAGATCGTTCCGATCGAAGTTAAGAAGAAGAAGGAAACCGTTATCTTTGATACCGACGAGCATGTAAAGCCGAACACCACTCTGGAGATCCTCGGCAAGTTGCGCCCGGCATTCAAGAAGGACGGCACCGTAACCGCAGGCAACGCTTCCGGCATCAACGATGCAGGCGCTGCAATGATCATCGCTTCCGAGGAGTTCGTTAAGGCAAACGGTCTCAAGCCGCTGGCTAAGGTTCGTGCCTGGGGCTCTGTAGGCTGTGATCCGTCCATCATGGGCGTAGGTCCGATCGAGTCCACCCGTCAGGCTCTGTCCCGCGCAGGTCTGACCGTTGCTGACCTCGACCTGATCGAGTCCAACGAGGCATTTGCTGCACAGGCTGCTGCTGTTAACCGTGAGCTTGGCTTTGATATGGACAAGGTTAACGTAAACGGCGGCGCAATCGCTCTGGGTCACCCGATCGGTGCAGCCGGCTGCCGCATCACCACCACCCTGATTCACGAAATGATCAAGCGCGACCTGACCATCGGTCTGGCTACCATGTGCATCGGCGGCGGTATGGGCGAAGCTATCATCGTTGAGCGCGACGAGCTCTGCAAGTAAGTCTTGCTATAGGGGGCTTCAAAAGCCCCCTATATACCAAAATCAGTTCCGTAGAAACTGATTTTGGATACCCGAACGACGCCGCCCAGGGCGGCTGGGTCGGGGTGTAAAAACCCACGCGCATGTCGCGGGTTTTTACGAACAGAAGCTCGCTTCTGTTCTATTTTGACTGCAAACATCCTTTGGATGTTTGATGGCCTCCGAATAGAGGTCAGCCTTGAGCGTTTTACGCTCATAGCACATATTCTGAAAGGAAGTCTTAAAAATGACTGACGTAGTAATCGAAAAAAAGGGTCATGTTGCGATCGTTAAGATCGAGCACATGAAGGCTATGAACGCTCTGTCCACCGACATGTACGCACAGCTGGAAGAGGCATTCGACGAGCTGGCTAAGGATCTGGATGACGTTTATGCAGTAGTTCTGACCGGTTCTTCCACCGTTAACAAGAAGGGCAAGACCGTTAACTCCTTCGTTGCAGGCGCTGACATCTCCGAGATGGCTACCAAGACCTGTGCAGAAGGCAAGCTGTTCGGCAACGAGTCCAACCGCGTTTGCTGGAAGATCGAGAACTTCAAGCGTCCGGTTATTGCTGCCATCAACGGCTTCTGCCTCGGCGGCGGCTGCGAGCTGGCTATGTCCTGCGACATCCGTCTCGCTTCCGAGAACGCTTCCTTCGGTCAGCCTGAAGTTGGTCTGGGCATCACCCCGGGCTGCGGCGGCACCCAGCGTCTGGCTCGCTTCGTAGGCGCAGGCAAGGCTAAGGAAATGCTGTACACTGCTCGCGCTAACTACACCGCTCAGGACGCTCTGAACATGGGCCTGGTTAACTACGTATATCCGCTGGAGAACCTGCTCGACGAGGCTGTAAAGCTGGCCGAGGAGATCGCTGCTCAGGCTCCGATCGCTGTTTCCCTGGTTAAGGAAGCTGTAAACGTTGGCATGCAGACCGACCTGAACTCCGCTCTGAAGTTCGAGGGCAACTGCTTCGCACAGTGCTTCGCTACCGAGGATCAGAAGTACGGCATGGCTTACTTCCTAGACAAGAACCGCGACAAGCCGGCTAAGGAATTCAAGAATAAGTAAGCATTGAGACAGTCGGACCGCACAATTCAAAACCAGATTGTGCGGTTTTGACTAATCAATATTCGCAATACCTGTTCATCCATCCGCAAAGAGTGAGAGAGAGGTTAATTTAGCATGAAAGTTTGTGTATTCGGCGCTGGCAACATGGGCGCACGCATCACTGAGGTATTTCTGAACGCAGGTCATGACGTTACCATGATCGACATCAAGCCGGAGTTCACCGAGCGCGGCAAGACCGTTATCACACACGATTACGAGTTTCTCGTAAGCAAGGGCAAGATGACCGCAGAGCGCAAGGACGAGCTGCTCGCTTCCCTCAAGACCTCGGTTGACCGCAAGGACGCTGCCGAAGCTGACTTCATCATGGAAGTTATTCTGGAGCGCATGGATCTGAAGAAGGACCTGCTGGAGGATCTGGACAAGATCTGCCCCGCTCACACCATCTTCGCTTCCAACACTTCCGGTCTGTCCATCACCGAGATGGCTGCCTGCATCCCGCACCGTTCGGATAAGTTCATCGGCTGCCACTTCTTCAACCCGGCTCAGATCATGAAGCTGGTTGAGGTTACCCGCGCGATCCAGACTTCGGACGAAACCTTCCAGACCGCATTTGACCTGATGGCATCCCTGGGCAAGACCCCGGTTGCCGTTAAGGAAGGTCCTGGTTTCGTTGTAAACCGCATCCTGATCCCGATGATGAACGAGGCAATGGGTATCGTTGCTGACGGCATCGCTTCCCCTGCTGATGTCGACGTTGCCATGCAGCTTGGCGCAGGCATGAAGTCCGGCCCGCTGCACACCGCTGACCTTGTTGGCCACGACGTAAACCTCGCAATCATGGAGACGCTGTACCGCGAGACCGGCGACCCGAAGTACCGTCCGCATCCGCTGATGCGTCAGATGGTTCGTGCCGGCTGGCTGGGCGTTAAGACCGGCAAGGGCTTCTTCGACTATGATGGTCCTTTCGGCAAGGAGATCGTGAAGAAGTAATCGCTTTACAATATAAAAAGCATCTGTGCTTCGGCATAGATGCTTTTTTATATTCTCAGTCTGTAAATTTTTTCACACATTGCACAAATAGTGTAAGTAATGTTTATTTAATTCGCTAATTTTTGACATAAGCTATGGTAATTTTTTAACATACACGATATAATATTAACTGTATGGGAAATATATTCTAACCAATGCTGCAGAGGCGGTAAATGCTGCCAGATCACCGCACAATGCCGCAAATACAGCATATCTGGTTCGGTTTAAACCAAGGTGCCCGCTGTACACGCTGATCGTGTACAGGCTGGTTTCCGAGGCTCCCAGCATCACTGCGGCCACGCGTCCGGCATAGCTGTCCGGTCCGCAGCGTCGTATAATTTCACTGCCCATCGCCAGTCCTCCTCCTCCGCTGATCGGCTTCAGCAGGGTCAGGGCTGTGCATTCTTTCGGTATGCCCAGTATACGCAGTGCGGGCGCGAGCACGCTTGCCGCAATATCAACGGCACCTGAAGCGCGCAGCATGAACACGACTGTCAGCATCCCGACCATAACAGGCAGTATCTGCACCGCGGTTTTCAAACCGACGGCTGCACCGCGCAGAAAAGTTGGAAATACGTCCACGCCTTTGCACAGCGCATACAGGCTGATTCCCGCCAAAAGTGCCGGAATGAGCGCGTTCTGCAAAATCTGCAACCATCTCCCTCCTTGTATTATTTCCCTCGCTTGGAAATTTTTTGATGATTGTTTGCTTATTCGACAAATTTCTTGCTTTTCATGTGTGATAATACCACTTGTAAGGCGCACTTACCTGTCCCGCTATTCCCCATCCGGAAAAAAAGGACGCAGCAGCTTGCTGCTGAGCAGCACCGCCGCAACGGAAGCCGCAGAAGCTCCCCACACCGGCAGCATAATATCAAATGGCGCGTGTGCTCCGCAAGCCGCACGAACCGCCGCCACCGTAGACGGAATCAGCTGAATTGAGGTTGCGTTCAGCACGATCAGTGTCAGCACGGTATCCGGCGCTCCGCTCCGCCCTGCAAGAACATACAGCCGCTCTGACGCACGCAATCCCAACGGCGTTGCCGCGTTGGATAACCCCAGCAAATTTGCCGTTATATTGGCGCTTACTGCTTCCATCGCCTGCTTATCCTGCGATGCGCTTCCGAACAAGGGACGCAGAACAGGTGCCATCAGACGGGACAGCTGCTCTGCCAGTCCGGAAGCCTGCAGCAGCTCCATCACACCGCTCCAGAAGCACATCAGCCCGGTGATACTGATCGCCAGCGTAATCGCTTCCGCAGCCCCTGTGGGGACCGCTGCCGTAACCTCTGCCAGCCTGCCCGTGACCGCACCGCATAGCAGCGCCATACAAAGGAACACCGTCCAGATAACGGACAGCATATCGTGTTCCCCCCTTCCGTCCAACATCCCAAGTGAGTGGGATTTGGTAATACATTTTTTATGATGAAGAAATGGAGTGTGTTGAAAATGAAATCCACCGGTATTGTTCGTAAGGTTGATGAACTTGGTCGCATCGTGCTCCCGATTGAGCTGCGCCGCACTATGGGCATCGAAGTAAAGGACGCTCTGGAAATCTACGTTGACGGCGATCATATCGTCCTCAAGAAGTATGAGCCGTCCTGCGTCTTCTGCGGTAACGCAAAGGACATTATCCACTTCAAGGGTAAGAATGTCTGCAGCGATTGCGCACATGAGCTCGGTCTGCTTTAAGCCTTTACATAGCAACACTGTCACGCTGCTTCTGTTTGCCGACTTTCCGCTTGGAAAGTCGGTTTTTTTATTTTTCACCGCGTCGCTGCGCCGCTTCGGCGCGGTATTTCGCCTGTGTTGCTCTGCCGCCGCGTATGTGCCGCTCCTGCTTGTTCACCTGCAGAACGGTCTGTACGCGCTCATACAGCTCGGTATTCAGCTTTTGCAGGCGCGTTGTGATATCCTTATGTACGGTTGACTTGGATATTCCGAACCGTGCCGCAGTCTGCCGCACGGTGGCCTTCTGCTCGATCATGTACTGCGCCAGACGGATCGTGCGCTCCTCCGGTAAGCCCTTCACCGCTGTTTCCCTCCTGCCTGATGAGGTTTCATCTGTGACAGTGTATGTGGATTCGGGGACGGTTAGAACGTGTCAGTTCTGTTTTTCGGGCAAAAGAAAAGCGCTGCTATTGCAGCGCACAGTCTGTCGAAAAAGTCGTATAGTCAGCATTTCGCGCGGCAGCGCGCATGAAACAGCATTTGCTCTGCAAATGCTCAAAAAGGGTAGCATGTATCACCCTTTTTGAACTTCTGGAGGGAGAAAGTTTCTGTATAGGAACTTTCGGACGACTTTGGAACGGCCCACGGTCCGTTCCTTCCTGTCGGCGAAACTGTAGTTTCGCGACAGCCTCACGCGCTGCTTACTGCAGCGCGTGCATTCCCTGTGTGTGATAGGTAATCAGCTGATTCAGTCCGGCACGGACCTCGCTCGGGCGAACGCGGTTCTTGAGGATATGTACCGTCCCGTCCACCAGATTGCGTGCCATGATCTGCGCCATCATCGGGCTGTTCTCCTCGTCGGCCAGCATGGACACGATCTTGGACGCAATCAGTTCAATCATTACCGGCCGCAGGTTTTCATATCGGGTGCCGTTGGCCTGCTCCATGATAAGAAGAAGGCCGTATTTCTCCGCCAGCAGCAGCGAGAGTACCTCCTCGGTGAGCAGCATGCGGAATTCCTGCGCGTCCATATTCAGGTCAAACCGCATGCTGCGGAAGCGCAGAATCATGCGCTTCAGGCCGTCTGCAGCGCTGTCGGTCAACTCGTAGAACAGCTCCTCCTTATTCTTGAAGTAGTGGTAGAGGTTGCTCTTGCTGATATTTACCTTGTCCGCGATCATCTGCAGCGAGGTGCGGTCATAGCCGCGCTGCAGGAATAAATGCTCGGATTCAAGCAGAATTTTGTGTCGAAGTTCGTCTTTTAGTACCTGCACAATAAGGACCACCCGTTCATTTCTTACATTTATTATAAAACAGGGCGACATAAATTGTCAAGAAAGCATAAAAAATTGAGAATGCAAGATGTAGAATTCGCGTGATGTTTTACCTTTGCGTGAGAGCACAATGTGCTCCCCTTACGGGATATCGTGTGCATACCGTTACAAATTGATTTTCAATTCTTCTCAACCAAAAGAGCATAAAAAAGAACCCAAAAATTCGGGTTCTTTTGCTTTGCACTTACGCGCCGAATACCTTGAGGACAAAGCCTGCGGCAACAGCGGAGCCGATAACACCGGCTACGTTCGGGCCCATCGCGTGCATGAGCAGGAAGTTTGCCGGATTGGCCTTCTGGCCCTCAACCTGCGAAACGCGCGCTGCCATAGGAACGGCAGATACACCGGCCGAGCCGATCAGCGGGTTTACCTTGCCGCCGGTCAGCTTATACATAACCTTGCCGAACAGCAGGCCGCCGACGGTCGAGAATGTGAACGCGATCAGGCCAAGGATGATGATCTTGATGGTTTCCCAGGTCAGGAAGGTGGACGCAATCGCCTTGCAGCCTACCGACAGACCGAGGAAGATGGTGACGATGTTGCACAGCGCGTTCTGCGCGGTGTCGCTCAGGCGGTCGGTTACGCCGCACTCACGCAGCAGGTTGCCCAGCATGAGCATGCCGATCAGCGGAGCGGTATCCGGAATCAGCAGGATAACAATGATGGCAACTGCGATCGGGAATACGATCTTCTCGGTCTTGGAGACCTGACGCAGCTGCTCCATCTTGACCTCGCGCTCCTTCTTGGTTGTCAGCAGGCGCATGATCGGCGGCTGGATAAGCGGTATGAGCGCCATATACGAGTACGCCGCAATAGCGATGGCGGGCAGGTAATCCGGCGCCAGACGGGAAGCGACCAGAATGGAGGTCGGACCGTCCGCACCGCCGATGATGGCGATGGCTGCCGCTACTGCACCCGGGAAGCCGAGCACCAGCGCCAGCAGGAATGCAGAAAAGATGCCGAGCTGTGCCGCTGCACCCAGCAGCAGCGAGGACGGGCGCGCGATCAGCGGGCCGAAGTCGGTCATGGCACCGATGCCGAGGAAGATGATGGACGGATAAATCGCATGCTGGACGCCCTGATAGAACACCCACAGCATACCGGGACTGGAACCGTCAACCGGTGCATTGAGCAGGCCGGTCAGCGGCAGATTGGCCAGCAGCATGCCGAATGCGATCGGAACGAGCAGCAGCGGCTCAAATTTCTTGCCGATACCCATGTACAGCAGCACGCATGCAATGATGATCATGATCAGGCTGCGCGGGTCCTCCGCGAAGGACGCGAAGCCCGAGCTTGCCAGAATGCTGCCTAATGCACCGAAAAACGAAAATTGCATAGTACGCGCCTCCCGTTACATCGTGCAGAGTGCTGCGCCGGTCTGTACGGAAGCGCCCTTCTGTACGCAGACAGAGCCGACCGTGCCGTCATGCGGTGCGCAGATCTCGTTCTCCATCTTCATGGCCTCGAGAATAAACAGCACATCGCCTGCCTTGACAGCCTGACCTGCCGTGCAGCGCACATCCAGAATGGTGCCCGGCATGGGCGCTGCGACGGTCTCGCCGCCTGCAGGCGCTGCTGCGGGTGCGGGTGCTGCTGCCGGAGCCGGCGCTGCCGCGGGTGCCGGTGCTGCTGCAGCCGGTGCCGGTGCGGGAGCCGCGCCGGTCGGAACTGCGCTTACCGACCCCTTTTCTACTTCTACTTCAAACTGCTTGCCGTTAAGCGATACCTGATATTTCATGTTTCTTTCTCCCCTTAAACCGCCTTGATGGACTTAAATACAAGCTGATCGAGCGGAATGCCCGTTTCGTGGCTGACGATAGCCATAACGCAGGCCGCCTCCACCTCGCTGACGCCTTCCAGCTTGACCTGCGGAGCCGGTGCAGGTGCTGCTGCCGGAGCCGCAGCCGCCGGAGCCGCTGCACTGACCGAAGCCGGATGCGCGGTGTGCTTTTCGAGCGCGCCCATCACACGGGAAATAACAGCGATGACACCCCAGAGAAGTGCCAGCATCAAAAATACAATAACGATACCGGACAGGGCGATCATGAGCGCGTCCAGTACGCTGATCGGATCGTGTACCATGCTCACTTAACCTCCTTGAACGAATAGCTTGCGGTGAAGGTCTGCCCCCGGCGCTCAAAGAACTGCTCTGCCTGCTGCGGGAATGCGATATAGGACAGGACGTCCTCTTCACTGCGGGCATGCGTGCCGAGATGCTCGCGTGCAGCCGGAAATTCCGGCTCGAGCGTATCGGCAAAACGGCCGGTCATCGGCTGCTCGTCACCGAGCACCTGCTTGGCGAGTTCGGGATTGACTTCGCCCGGTGCCTTGCCGTATTCGCCGCGAATGTAGCTCTTGATTTCCTTGCCGATCGACTTGTAACGGCCGCCGAGGAGAACGTTGACCGTTGCCTGTACGCCGACCATCTGCGAAAGCGGCGTTACCAGCGGCGGATAGCCCATATCGGCACGCACGCGCGGCGTTTCGGCGAGTACCTCATCGAGACGGTCGATTGCGTTCTGTGCCTTCAGCTGTGCCACCAGATTGGACAGCATGCCGCCCGGGATCTGGTACACGAGCGCATCGGTCTTGGTGGACAGGACATACGGGTCGAACATACCGCTCGCCGCGAACTTGTCCTTGACCGGCACGAAAAATTCGTTGATCTCATGCAGCGTTTTGGAATCCACGCCGCAGTCATAGCCCATCTGCTGGAGCGCGTAGACCATGGACTCGGTTGCCGGCTGGCTGGTGCCGCCCGACATGCACGAGGTTGCACAGTCGATGCCGTCCGCACCGGCTTCCGCTGCCTTTAGATAAGTCATATAACCCAGACCGGTGGTCGCGTGTGTATGCACATAAACCGGGATTTTGATGTTCTGCTTGAGTGCGGTAACCAGGTCATAGCACTCCTGCGGAGACATGATGCCCGCCATATCCTTAATGCACAGCGAGTTGCAGCCCATGGCTTCGATCTGCCTGCCGAGCGAAACGAACATCTCCAGATTGTGGATCGGACTCAGTGTGTAACAGATACAGCCCTGTGCATGGCCGCCTGCCTTGAGGCATTCGTCCACAGCGGTCTCGATGTTGCGCAGATCGTTCAGCGCATCAAAAATACGGATGATATCCATGCCGTTCTCGATGCACTTGCGGACAAAACGGCGCACGGTATCATCCGAATAATGGTGATAGCCGAGCAGGTTCTGACCGCGCAGCAGCATCTGCAGCTTGGTGTTCTTCATGTGAGATTTGATCTTGCGCAGACGCTCCCACGGGTCCTCATGCAGATAGCGCAGGCAGGAATCGAAGGTCGCACCGCCCCAGCACTCAATCGAGTGATAGCCGGCCTGATCCATCTCATCGAGAATGCCCTCGAAATCCTCAAACGGCATTCGCGTCGCAATCAGCGACTGCTGCGCGTCACGCAGCACCGTTTCGGTGATGTGCATTTGTTTCACAAGTATGCCCCCTCCTTCGGGAAATAAATGGGTTTCGTGATTCCCCTCATTAACCCCATATATGTAATTGTATCATATCACTTTCTGCACCCGCTTGCAAGAATATGATTCTTTAATTTTGCACAGCTGCACTTTACTTTTTTCACCGCATTCGGAATTGACTTTTTGCTCTCAATGCAGTAATATAAATATATCGCGTGCTGCGACTCTGCGCGAAGGAGCCGCTCGCAAAAACTTTTGTTTTTGTGTCTCAGTAGCTCAGTTGGATAGAGCACACGCCTCCTAATTATCGGATGCTTCTTGTTCTTTTTCCTGTGAAAACTTCATATTTTTTTCATTTGTCTCAGTACCTCAGTTGGATAGAGGGTTCGCCTCCTAAGCATGTGTTTTATCACAGAGAATTTTCTCTTGTCGCGGACCGTTGTTAGATAAAGATACGAATGGATTTTGGAGTTTACTCGTTCTGGACCGCGAAAAAACGTGAAATATGACGCGCAACAAAATCGTCCTTTAAACACTGCATTTCACGCAGATCACACTATTTTTAATACCTGTCTCAGTAGCTCAGTTGGATAGAGCACATGCCTCCTAAGGGCTTGTTGGAGCAATCGCCCAACACTAAAAATTTTATATACGTCCATGTACCTCAGCAGGATAGAGGGTTCGCCTCCTAAGGTTGCGTTACAACGGCCACCTCAAAAAAAACTAAATAAGGGATTGCAGTTCGACTTTGATCGGGCTATAATCATATATCAGACACGTCCATATAGCTCAGCTGGATAGAGCACACGCCTCCTAAGCGTGGGGTCGGAGGTTCAAATCCTCTTATGGACGCCAGTGAACAACGCCGAAAGCCTTTGTTTTCAAGGGTTTTCGGCTTTTCTTATATAAAAAGCTACGAAAAAGCTCTTTCACTGTATGAGATAAAATTCTACTCCAAAATTTGATTTTTGACAACCCCTCCAGAATCGAACGGTTGTTATAAGACAAAATCGCCAGCTAATTTTTAGCAGAAAACGGGCTGTTCTTGCTAATGAAAATGCCCTTCCTGCTAATCAGCCCCAAAATCGTGCCAAAAATCCAGCTAATCAAAAAAGGCGGATGTTTTGAATACCATGCAGTTATAGCAGATAAAATTAAATATCGTTATGTACATAGAGCGTCTATTTGCCCCGCATTGGGGATGGATAGGCGCTCTTTTTTTATGCCCAAACCCATGGGCAAATACAAGAGATTGGAGGTGTTTTATTTGAGCAAGCCTGTTTATACCGCAGACAAGCCGAGCGACTGTCATTACTGCTACTTCTGGACGAATGGCAGAAAGGGCTGCCGTCTGGGTAGAAATAATTGCTACTACTTAATCTCTTTGCCGCCGAAACCCAAGTCGGAATGTGATGGCTGTCCCTATGGGCGAGATCACCCGTGCATTGGTTGGTGTACGAAGAAGGTTATGCGTGAAGTGGGGCTTCGTTGATATGGATGCGTATGAACAGGAATACCGCTTCTGCTATTTTGCCCGATGTCCTTACGAAAAGACGGATACGACTTTCCGCAGCATTCCGCTGACAACAGAAAGTTTTCCGCAGAAAGAAGGTGGTGAAGCCGTGTGAGTTTTGATTATTTTTACGGTCAGCAATCCGATCTATTCACATTCTATCGAGTTCCGAAGGTGTTGTTCACGAACGAGAGGTTCTGGAATATTTCTGCCGATGCCAAGATGCTGTATGGCATTTTGCTTGACCGCATGAGCCTGTCTGCCAAGAATGGTTGGATAGATAAAAACGGTAGAGTGTATATCATTTTTACAATCGACGAAGCGAAGATGGCTCTGAACTGTGCTGAACAAAAGGCTATCAAGCTGCTCAGTGAACTTGAGAAGAAAGCAGGATTGATTGAACGTAAGCGCCAGGGTTTGGGAAAGCCCAACCTGATCTATGTGAAGAACTTTATCTCTGCTGTGGATTCACAACTCTTGAATTGTGAAAATCACAATTCTGGAACAATGGAAATCACAACTCAAGAACTTCCGAAATCACAATGTAATAATACTGATATTAAAAATACTGAATTTAGTGATACTGATTCTATCTTTCCTTCCGGAAATGGTGGAATGATGGACGAGAATGACCGGTATCAAGAATACTTTGATTATTTCTCGGATCAGCTCAGTATGGATTTGTTGAAGAAGGATTACCCTTACGATTCCGAAATGCTGGATAACATTCTGGAGTTGATCGTTGAAACAGTTTGCACGAAGCGACCGTTGATTCGCATTGGTGCAGAGGAGCGTCCGGCAGAAATTGTCCGCAGTCGGTTTATGAAACTGAATGCCGAACACATTCGATATGTTATGGACTGCTTCAAGGAGAACACCACAAAGATTAGAAATATCCGTCAGTATATGCTGACTACGATATACAATGCGCCGACGACAATAGACACCTACTACGATGCTCTTGTTCGGCACGATATGTCACACGGATATTTGGAAGGAGGATTTAAGAAATTGAAAATGAAGCGAGAGGAAGGAGAGTGACGATAAATGTCGAAAAAAGCAACCATCATTGCGGTGGTCAATCAGAAAGGAGGCACTGGAAAGACCACCACCACCGAGAATCTGGGCGTTGGCTTGGCTCTTGAAGGAAAAAAGGTGCTTCTGGTAGACACCGATCCCCAGGCTTCCCTGACGGTCAGTTTGGGCAATCCCTGCCCGGATGATCTGTCTCCGACACTTTCCGATCTGATGGGAAAGATTATGATGGAAAACCCTATTACTCCCGATGAAGGGATTCTTCATCATCCGGAGGGCGTTGATTTGGTGCCGTCCAACATCGAACTCTCAGGTATGGAGGTAGCACTGGTCAATGCCATGAGCCGGGAAACCATTCTCCGGCAATACCTGGATACAGTCAAACAGAATTATGATTACATTCTTCTTGACTGTATGCCGTCTTTGGGTATGCTGACCGTCAATGCGTTGGCAGCTGCCGACAATGTGCTGATACCGGTTCAGGCAGCATACCTTCCTGCAAAGGGTCTGGAACAGCTGCTTGGAACCATCAACAAGGTCAAGAGGCAAATCAACCCGAAACTGAGGATTGAAGGGATTCTTCTGACGATGGTGGACAGCCGCACCAACTACTCCAAAGACATCAGCAATCTGATTCGGGAGAGCTACGGCGGAAAGCTGAAGGTTTACAAGACCGACATTCCCCGCTCTGTCCGTGCAGAGGAAATCAGCGCAGAGGGAACCAGTATCTTCAAGCATGATCCCAAAGGCAAAGTTGCCGAAGCCTATAAAATTCTGACGAAGGAGGTGTTAAACAATGCAGAAAAAAGGCGCAAACATCAGCTTGAAGGGGTACGATGATATTTTCTCCACCGATCAATCCAGAGCTGAAGCCCAGCAGGAGCGTGTGCAGGAAATTCCGCTTTCTGAGCTACACCCCTTTGAGGGACACCCCTTCCGTGTGGTTGATGATGAAGAAATGATGAAAACGGCAGAGAGCGTCCGAGATTTCGGAGTTCTCACTCCTGCGATTGTCCGTCCTGACCCCGACGGTGGTTATGAAATCGTTTCTGGTCACAGGCGGCACCGGGCATCGGAGCTTGCGGGTAAGGAAACCATGCCTGCGATTGTTCGTGACCTGGACGATGATGCAGCCATTATTTTGATGGTTGATGCGAATTTGCAGAGGGAGAGTATCCTGCCGAGTGAAAGAGCATTTGCTTATAAGATGAAGCTGGATGCGATTAAACATCAAGGTCAACGCACCGATTTAACTTCATCCCAAGTTGGGATGAAGTTGCAGGCAATGGATATAGTCGGTCAGGAGGCAGGAGAAAGCAGAAATCAGGTACACCGTTATATCCGTCTGACCGAACTGATTCCGGAACTGCTGGATATGGTAGATACGGGTCAGATCAAATTCAATCCTGCGGTGGAGCTTTCCTATCTGGCAAGTGAAGAACAGAAGGATTTTCTTTCTGCAATGGATTATGCTCAAGCAGCTCCTTCCCTTTCGCAAGCACAGCGAATTAAAAAGCTCGCACAGGAGGGCGAGTGTACGCTGGATGCGATGTGCGAGATTATGAATGAAATCAAGAAGGGAGAGCTGGACAGAGTAACCTTCAAAACGGATTCGTTGCGAAAATACTTCCCGAAGTCCTATACCAACAAGCAGATGGAGGATAAAATCATTCAGCTTTTGGAGCAATGGCAGAAAAAAAGAGAAAAATCAATGGAAAGGTAAGGTAAAAAATGTTTACACCCAAAAACATTCAGGGCGCTTTGGAAGAACTCTACGACCTTTGCGATCCTGATTATATGGTAGATATGCTCGTAAACTACAGTGAGGAGTTCGATGATATTTCTCCTGCGCTTCTGGCAAAGTCGTTTCAGAAAAATGCCGAGATGATTAGCGAGTATCGAGTATTGTCCTCTGCTGGTGAGGGTATCGACTATCAGGGAAAGGTACTTCTGAACAGCAGAGCCGTGCGGCTTCTGTCCTATGTAGAAGATATGAGCGGCGATGAAAAAGTTCGCACGATTCAGAGCAAGGAGCTGTGGTTAGCAGAAGATATGACATTCTATGTGGTGTCCTGTATGTCTACGATCACGATGGACAAGGAAGAAGCCATTTGTCTTAACGAACACCGCAGCGTGGTTACTACGGTGGAATGCGAGGACGATATTTTCTTCGACATGGGTTCCCTGATTTGCGAACTGGACGATATTTGCTTGTTCGAGCTTTTAGCCGATGTGGATGCGACTATTTATGAACTGTAACAGGTTCATGGATGGTCGCTTTTCTTATTTCCAAAGAAACGGAGGTATCGAAACTTGAAAGAATACGATGTGAAGATCACCGAAACCTTGGAGAAAACGGTTACGGTGCAAGCAGAATCTCACGATGCGGCAGAGGAACAGGTTAGAGCCGCTTATTACAATTCGGAGTACATTCTGGACTCCGAAAACTTTACCGGTGTTGCGTTCGGCACGACCGAGGAACGGGAGGTTCAGAAAGAACAGGCAGATACCATGAATGTGTTGCTGGTAAAGCCGTTCATGTATCCGCAGGCTGTGCAGATCGGCTGTGAGCTGGAGGATTTGCAGAAAGCCGTAGGTGGCGATATTGAGGCAACTTATCCGTTCAATGAGCCGGTTGCACTGGTGATGCACGACGAAGGTAAACTCGTAGGCAAAGAACTGAACCGTGCGCTGCGTGATGATGACGGCGATATTTATGACATTATCGCCGGTGATTTTCTGGTTGTGGGATTGGGCGAGGATGATTTTTGTTCTCTGTCCCCGGAACTGATGAAGCAGTTTGAGGAACACTTTCATCAGCCTGAGACTTTTGTACGCATGGGGCGCAGCATTATGGCGCTTCCCCTGCCGGATGACATGGTGAAGAAAGAAGATGCACCTGTCAAAGCTGATTCGGTTCCCCACAAAAGTAACCCTGACCGAGATGTTCTGTAAGGAGGTTCTTATGCAAAGAAATTCGACGATTGGAGAGCTGATGGAGCGAAAGCGGATTCAGGATGGTGCCAAGGAGTACCAGGGACATACCTATATGGACTTGGCACGATTTGATGACGCCACCAAGCACATGATTATTTTCGATGTGCTGACCGATGAATCGCCTGTCGGTTGGAAAGGCGAAAGAAATCGCCTGTATTTGAGCGATGTGGGTTATCAGAAGGCTCTGGATAACCAGAAAGCTGGCAATATCAAGATTATCAGCCATGCCGCAGTTGCCAAGGGCAATCTGTATTACGACCACAGAGATATGGCACGATAATCTGTTCACTCTACTGCTTGCAGGAGGTGATGAATCATGCAGGAAGAAGTTGAAAACAGAACAGTAAACCTGGCGATCAGCACAACCAAGCTGACGGGGCGCACTATCATTGCCGGTATCCGCAAGTATTTGCAGCACCGGGAAAAAGTGAAGATGAAAAAGGCACGAGACCCTGCCGTTCATGGAAAGCAATCCGTGAAACAGCTTTTGGGACAGAATCAGGGTGCTACGAATGTTGAGATCGACAAAGAGAGTATCCGTGATTTTGAAAAGCTCGCCAAGAAGTATGGCGTGGACTTTGCCGTAAGAAAAGATAAGTCCGTTGATCCTCCCCGGTTTCTTGTTTTTGTCCGTTCTAAAGATGCAGATGCTTTGGATGCAATCTGCAAGGAACATCAGGCAAGGGCATTAACCAAGAATGAAAAGCCGAGCGTTCTGGCGCAGCTGAAGAAGTTCAAGGAAATTGTCGCAGCGATTCCGAAGAAGGTTCGAGAGAAGAAACAGGAGCGTGATCTGTGATGGATAAGAGAAAAATGAAAAAGCTCCTGATTCTGAATTTACCGTATTTTCTGGTAGGGTTGTTCGCTACGAATTTAGGAGAAGCATGGAGATTGGCTGAGGGGGCAGATTCATCTGCGAAAATCCTCAGCTTTTTTCATGCCCTTCCGATAGCCCTGAACAATCCGTTTCCCAGCTTTCACCCGTTGGATTTGCTGATTGGTATTCTCTGCGGCGCAGGACTTCGGCTGGCTGTCTATCTAAAAGGCAAAAACGCAAAGAAGTACCGACACAATGTTGAGTACGGTTCTGCTCGTTGGGGAACGGCAAAAGATATTGAGCCGTTTATTGCACCAAAGTTCGAGGACAATGTGATCCTGACGAAAACGGAGCGGCTGATGATGAGCAATCGCCCGAAGAATCCTGCCAATGCCCGAAATAAGAATGTTCTGATTATCGGCGGTTCGGGTTCCGGTAAAACTCGCTTTTGGTTGAAGCCAAACCTTCTCCAGATGCACAGTTCCTATGTGGTCACTGACCCGAAAGGCAGCATCGTGATTGAGTGCGGCAACGCCCTTTTGAAGCATGGCTACACCATCAAGATTTTCAACACCATCAACTTTCAGAAGTCGATGCACTATAACCCATTTGCCTATATCCATTCAGAAAAAGACATTCTGAAACTGGTGACAACGCTGATTGCCAACACAAAGGGTGATGGAAAAGCCGGTGATGAGTTCTGGACGAAGGCGGAAACGCTGCTCTACTGTGCCTTGATCGGATATATCCACTATGAAGCTCCGGTTGAGGAACAGAATTTCTCCACCCTGATTGAGTTCCTGAACGCAATGGAGGTGCGGGAAGATGATGAGGAGTTCCAGAACCCGGTGGATCTGATGTTTGAAGCCCTGGAAAAGAAAAAGCCGAATCACTTTGCAGTCCGTCAGTATAAAAAATACAAGCTGGCTGCCGGTGTTGTATGCTCTAAAAGACTTCTTAATCAAGCGGTTGGGAAGTCTCTTAGAACACACAACCTAAAACCGAAGAAAGGAGCGCAAGTTATGAGAAAAAACGAGAAAATCACAGCTCTGTACGAACGACTGAGCCGTGATGACTTTGGCAAAGATGATGACCAGCAGCGTGAGAGCAACTCCATATCCAATCAAAAAGCAATGTTGGAGGAGTTCGCCGCACGGCAGGGTTTTACAAACATTGTCCATTTCACGGACGATGGCATTAGCGGCACCTGCTTTGACCGTCCCGGATTTTTAGCAATGATGAAAGAAGTGGAAGCCGGGAATGTGGAGTACCTGTGTATCAAGGACATGAGCCGCATGGGTCGTGACTATCTGAAAGTCGG
>NZ_JAQEHY010000018.1:0-42530 GCF_027665985.1 Butyricicoccus sp. AM78-15b2TA | reverse complement strand
CCGTTTCTGCAAAAACCACTCCGTACTTGAAGATCTCGATCTGTGCGAGAAGTACGGCTTTGACTACATCGACATCCAGTCCGAGTGCCTCGACCGCGAGATCGCTGCCGGCAAGTACACCATCGATGATCTCGGCGCTTGGTTCGCTGACCCGAAGCACCACCTGAAGATGCTGTCCTACAACGCTCTGATCTTCTTCAACATGAAGCAGACCCAGGAGGAAAAGGACGCCGTTATGGCAAAGTTGGATCAGATCATCGCAGACTGCAACAAGCTGGGCTGCAAGATGATCGTTGTTGTTCCGTCCATGGACCTGACCGTTCCGGCTACCGTTGACGAGATCAAGGCTGATGCTGTTGCAGTCCTCAAGGAGATGGTAAAGAAGGTTGAGCCGCACGGCATCAAGCTGTCCATCGAGTTCTGCGGCGCACCGACCATGTCCATCAACCGCTTTGAGTACGCTTACGACATCGTTACCGAGGTAGATCATCCGCTCGTCGGCATCACCCTCGACCAGTACCACTTCCATGCAATGGCTTCCGAGTGGGCTGCTCTCGAGAAGGCTGACGGCAAGAAGATTTTCGTATGGCACCTGAACGGCATGGAGAATATGCCGTGCGGCGCTGCTTACAACAACGACGAGAAGCGTCTGTGGCCGGGCGAGCCGGGCGACTGCCTCGACCACAAGCGTTACGCAGATACCCTCAAGAAGATCGGCTTTGAAGGCGACGTTTGCACCATGGAGGTGTTCCGTCCGGACTACTACAAGCTGTCCAACGAGGAGAATATCAAGAAGGCCGCTGAGGTTACCAAGGCACATGTTGCGAAGTACTGGGCTGACTGATTTCACAGAGTGAAGATTTAAGAGTGGAGAGTGAAGAGCTTTCCACTCTTTTTTTGCGTGGAAGCCTCCGGTGTTTTCGGTAAAATAAAAGTCGAGCAAAAGAGCTCCAAAATGTGAGCACCCCGATGGCACAAAAAATGAGCCATTGTCAGCACCCCCAATAACAGCTACCATTAGTTTGTGTCCAATAAACTAATGAGGTAGCAGAAAGGTGTTAAGAATGGACCGCGTCAAGTAAAGTTCACAACAAGGCTCCTGAAAAATGAAGTTAGGCTGCAGTGGTCAGTGTTGCCGCAATGGATTCCTGACCGAGATAAGCTCTGGAGACAGACCAGTCCTCAGCGTATTCCATGAGATACGTTGTCACCAGGCGAACATAGGAACTTTCATTGGAAAGATTCCGACCACGCTGGTACGTCTCCGAATTTCACGATTCAATCTTCCAATCCGTCTTCAAGGCACTGAACCGCTTTCGGAAAGCGGTTGGCGTAGGAGTCAATCACATCGCAGCGCTGTCATGAGGCTCCGGAAAAGGGATCACGGATTGTTGAAGCCATCAAGCAGTGCGCCTGCCGCCGGAATACTTCCGACCGCCATAACAGCCGCCATTGCAATGGAGATCAGTCTTTTTTTCATTTTCATACCCCTTATCCTGTTTCGTGTCAATGTAAATTCATGATATCCTATCCATGTATTGAATGCAATGAGAATAGTAAATAGTCGGAAACTGTGGTATAATCAGGTTATATTCAGGGCTTTCGTCCAAAAGGGGAGAAAAAGTATGAACAAGCATGAAAATCAAACGATGAAAATATTCGGCAAGCGGCTGACCGCTGGTCTGCTGGGTGCAGCACTGGTGATGAGTATGCCGTTTGCGTCCGCGCTGACGCAGAAGAACATTACCGTAGAGCGTGGTGTTACGGTTTATGTGGATGACCAGAAGCTCAATCCGGGTGACGCAAACGGCAATCCGGTAGAGCCAATGCTGTATAATGGTACGACTTATCTGCCGATTCGCGCGGTATCTGCGGCGCTCAATGTGCCGATCGCATGGGATGGAACGACGTCCAGTGCGTATCTCGGTGAGCATAAGGTGGACCAGAATGCGGTAAACCGCGCGAAAGCGTATGTTTCGGTCATCGAACAGCTGCAGAGCAAGTACGGCAAGCGTGCTGCCAACGGCAGTATCGTCAGCGGTCTGGTGACGGCTATGCTGATTGATTTTGACGGTGACGGAAACGAAGAACTGCTTTGTGTTTGCAATACGAAGGACAAGATTCCAGCTGACCAGTGGGATAAGCATGGTACAAATGCGTCCAGTAAGTATATGGTTTACGCATGGAATGGGTCTTCTGTCGTAAAGTTGGTGGAAGACGAAGTACCGTTTATCTTTACACAGAATGATTCTCGTAATTTCCCGCGAATGCTGCATATAGCTTCTCAGAATGGAAAGTATTATTTAGTATGGATGAGCAATGGTGATTTGGCAGGAAATAATAAAGCATATTCAACAGAGCGGATAGAGACTGTAGTGAATGGTCAGTGGCAGACGAAAGGCATCTGGCACTATGAAGATTGGGATTATGAGTCAGTAAGAGTATGGGATACAGATTTGTTTACTAATGAAGTAATTGATACAGAAAACGATTGGAAAGAATTCGACAAACTGCATTACTCTGCAAAGGAATATCAGGTGACCTTTAGCAGCTATAATACGGATGGACATCAGAATAATACCCTCGACAAACTGGCTCCCGCACCGGAAATCGCACTTTCCAAGCTGAAAGCTATCGCCAACTCGCAGTCGTCCATTCTGGGCGGCAAGGCCTCGGGCGAGTACAATGCGAAACGTCGAATGGAAAAGCTGGCTGTTGAAACCGGGGTTAAGGTCTATGTAAACGACAAGCTGATTGTTCCGACCGACGTCAACGGCAAGACGGTTGACGTGCTGCTTTACAAGGGCACGACCTATCTGCCGGTTCGTGCCGTTGCAAATGCACTCGATCAGGCTGTTGCATGGGATGGCGCGAGCTACAGCGTATACATCGGCAGTCACAAGGACATATAAGTTTCAGGAGGTCTCTGTATGCCCTCAAAAGATATGAGCGAAATTCTGTCGCGCTGCCGCACTGGTGATTTGGCCGCACAGGAGCAGCTGGTGCTCGACACACAGGATCGCATCTACTATTACGCGCTGAAAATGCTGCGCAGTGAGCAGGATGCGCTGGATATTACGCAGGAAGTCCTCATTACCATGTTGACCAGTCTGGATAAGCTGCAGAATGATGGCGCGTTCTATTCCTGGATCGGCGGCATTACTGCAAATATGTGCCGCAACGCTCTCAATCGCGGTCCACACAAAAAAGAGGTACAGGTGGTTGACGATGAGGACGGAAACAGCCTTTTTGATACGTTCGAAGATATCGACGAGCAGAAAGCACCGGAAAAAGCTCTCGACAACGACGAAACCCGCCGCATGATCATGGATTTGATTGACGCATTGCCGGACGCACAGCGCGAATGCGTGCTGCTCTACTATTATGAGGAGATGAGCGTCAAGGATATCGCGGCAACACTGAATGTTTCCGAAAACACCGTAAAAAGCCGTTTGAATTATGCGCGCAAAGCGATCAAAATCGGCGTGGAAGATTACGAGAAGAAGGGTACAAAGCTCTACAGCATCTCTATTCTGCCGTTCCTGCTGTATTTTCTCCGCGAGGACGCATCGGCCTGCCATATTTCTGCAGAGGCACTGCAGAAGCTTGCAAAGTCTGCGGTTTCTGCGGCAACGGCTGCGGGTGGTATAGCTGCTTCAAGTGCAACTACCGCGACTGCTTCCGGCTCGGCTGCTGCAACAGCAGGCTCCGCCAAAACAGCCGCTGGCGTTGCAGCGCATAAAGGAATTGCAGCAGCAGTGGCGGTTGCCGTTGCCGGAAGTGCAGTAGCCGGCATTATGATTTTCAACAAGCCAGCGCCCGTTCCAGAACCAACATCAGTTGTTGACGGAATAGACATCGGCACACATCATATGGTTATTGCGGCCGAGGAAGTAGCGGGCATTGGGGGTGTTCAGCCGTACAGCATCTTAACGAACCAAGCAATTCCAACTGATCAATTGGACTGGTCTATCAGCGATCCTACTTTGATGACCTATAATCCATCAAATGGTGAGGTATTGTCTACAGGACAGGGTAAACGAGGCACTTCTGACCTGACAGTTCGATGGGGCGATTATGCAGACACCGCTCATTTTGAATTTGCATACTATTATGAAATAGCTCCCGTATATGATAATTGGATCGAACTGCCGGTGGGTATTGAAACCCCTCAAACGCCTTCTGTAACCGACTCGGGTCAAGTCAACTGTGTTGTTTTGCAAAATTATACTCATCCTGTTGTTGCACCGGAGGATGTCCCTGATCCTCTAATTACCGATGGAATAACTTACTACGATACCATCGAAAAAGTCGAATGGATTGTGGATGATCCATCCATTGTCGAAGCAATCCCGCACATTTCGGATAGCGGCGAATATTGCTGTACATTCAAAACATTAGCTCCGGGTCGGACATTTCTTACCTGTAAGGTAACACGAACGGGCGGTTTGATCGCTCACCAATACTGTGACATTGAAGTTTACGACGAAAACGCGTAACTTCCCATAACACGAAAACAGGCTGCTGAAAAGCAGCCTGTTTTTGTTCGTAACCGTCAAACATCCCCACAAAGAAAAGCGTGCGATGTGGATTTTTTGCTCAGAGAGACACCCAATGAGCCAGAATAGCTTAACGCTATTGTACTAAATTTCCTGTCTGTCGTTTTCACTTTTTACTGATACCGCGTCCAATCCGGCGCTTTCGTCAGCTTCGTCCACTTCTCGTTGACCTCGCCTTTGCGGTCGAAGTCGTGGCTGTTGGTCGCCTCCTGAACGGCGAGATAATGCCAGTCGCTCGGTTTATTATCCGGCCAAACGGTCATGTCGTTCAGCAGGTCATCCTCACTTTGCGGCATACGGCAGAGCACGCGGTTGATCATCGTCATTGCCTCTGCGCGGGTGATGTAGTTGCTGGGGCGGAACGTTCCGTCAGGATAGCCTGCGATCCAGCCCAGTGTTGCGGCTCTCTCGATGTACTTTTCTGCCCAGTGACCGGAAATATCCGTGAAGTTACTGCTGGTGCTGATCTGGGTCTTATCGAAACGAGCGCAGATCGTTGCAAACTCGGCGCGGGTAATGGGAGCATCCGGGTCGAAAGCTTCAGCATTGCGTCCCTTAACGACACCCAGTTTCGCCATCGTGGAAATCGCCTTGTTGTGCCACTGTCCATCCGTTACATCAGCAAATGTATTTTCAGCGGTGAGATTGCCATCACGCACTTCCTCCTTGAGCAGTCTGAAGAAGATGGTAGCGACTTCGGCGCGGCTGATGTTCGCGTTCGGACGGACAGTGCCATCGGAGTAACCGACTACATAGGCGTAGTGGTCATCGCCGTTCAGCATATCCGGCACACCGGTAGCCTCCCAGCCTGCATAGACCGTCTTGTTGCCCGTCATTTTCACATTGGTGATCTTGTCAGTCAGCGCTTTGTCGGCGTACCAGCCGGTGAAGGTGTAGCTTTCACGGGTGGGAGCCTTGTCCAGCGTAACGGTCGTGCCGGAGGAATAGCTTTCGTCCTTATAAGAAGTGCCTCCGTTGGACTCATAATGCAGTGTGTACTTAGAGGAGCTGCTGCTTCCGCCGCCGGAAGAACTGCCGCCGGAGGAGGCTGATTTCTCATACAACAGTGCAAACGGAGAGAAACTGTCTGTCGTGAATTTAATGAACTGCTGACCATCGATCGTAACCTTTTCACAGGTCAAGTTTTCCGGGATACGAGTTGTCAGCAAATCGTTGACATCGGCATTACTGTCGCGGTCGATGCCCTTAAAGTGGATGATATGGAACTCAGAGTTTGACTTTGCATCGCTGGGGACCGGCCAGTACAGGTTCATTTTCTGACCAGCACCCATGGTAACGTAGGTATTGCCGTTTGAGGTATCAACCAGATCGAGATAGCGGAACTGATATGAATACTTGCCTTCGGTGTTGGAGGTTCGATTGATGTACGCACTTAAAAGTGCATCATCCAGACTGTGATCGACCATCAGTTTTACACCGTCAGAGGAGGGTACGTTGATACCGCTGTTATTGATATAATACTGCGTGTCTGTTTGTGCAGTGCTGACAAGCATGATATCCTTTTCCTGCGGGTCAACGCTCGGTGTGGTATTTTCTTCAATGGCACGGTAGGTTTCATCCGTGTTGCCGCGTACTTTCAGCGTACCGGTGCCCAGTTTGATCGGACGGGTGAGCGTCCGTCCGTCTGTAGTCGTGAAGGTTGCTTTGTAGATACTCTCGTCAAGCTGACCGGGATAGAAACTGATTTTGTAGTTACGGAACTGGTCGTTCAGAAGTGCCTTGAACTCACTGTCTACCATAACAGAGCCGTCTGCACGGGTGAACTGAACACGCGCCGGAACCTTTTCCTCAGTGCCATCGATTTGACTGGACATCAGTTTATAGATGTAAACCTTGTGCCCGTTCTCCGTAACATGGCTCATGCTCTCATCGCCGTAGAGCTTCAAGCTCCAGCTTCGAGTCGTGCCGTTGTCATCATCATACGTCAACCGCAGTTTGTTGCTCAAATCTATCGGTTTATCGACAGTACCGCCAAGCATGGCATTCACATCGTCTGGCAAGGTCAGATAAAAGCCGATTTCCGGCAGATCGTTAGTCGAGAATTTACCATCGCTGCCAATAACACCGCTATAGCCGTCACCGCCGACATAAACCGTCAGGTTCATCGGTGCGATTTTAACGGCATACGCTTCATCCGGCTTCCACTGCGCGTAAACCGTCATGTTGTCGGTTACGTCGGTTTCAGCGGTAAATACCGCACCTGCACCATCAGCCTTGGTGTTCCAGCCATTGAACAGGTAGCCGGTACGGGTCGGATTGGTCGTCGGCAGGTCAAAATGGTTTGCACTGCCTGCAACCTTCTCCTGCGACATAATACGCGGAGAGGCTTCGGTGTCGCCGCCGTTCTTATCGAAGATGACGCGGATACCGTTTGCCACCTGCCACATATAGTTATCGTCCGTACCATAGGCATCGGCCATGCGCTTGAGGAACCAGCCGTCTCCCACGGCATCGGCATTCCCCAATACAAACACATCCTGTGTGGGGGAATCGGTGTTTTTCTTGGAAAGAATGTAGTTGTCACCAAGTGCAGGCTTTTTCAGAGTCTGCCAATCAGCGGGGTCCACCGTGTTGACCGTGGTGGTGCCGGTGGAAAGGCCCTTTATTTCTACCGGAATTGTACCGGTATCGTAGTTTTCACCGGGCGCTACTGCCGGCAGACGCAGTTCACCGTTAGTTGCGGTGTAATCATTTTGCAAATAAGCCGGTCCCATCAGCGCCATTACGCCATTGTTGGTTACCGCACCACTCAGGTTGCTTGTGCCGTGATTGATCAGATGGCCGTTGGAGCCGATTTGCGTAGTGCCGTTGACAAAAATATCGTTGTAATCGTCGGTCTGGCTGTGCAGCTGCTCCCAGGTACCGTTAATGACAGTATTGCCCCAAATCCAGACCTGACCGTTATCCGTGGTCAAGGTGCTGCCTTCCTCTACCATCAAGCCGGCATTGCTGGTCATAATATGGGCAGTCACTGCGGAATTGTTTGTGATATTAACTTGCGACATTCCCTTGATGAACGGAATGGTTGTCTCACAGTCATAGACATTGGCAACCGGGAATTCGGTCGAGTAGGAGCTTGCCTGCGTTCCGCGGATACCGGTGCGGATTTTCGGCTTTCCGGTGACATTGATGGAAGACCCCGCCGGTACAGTTTCTTGATCGGTAGCCATCACAAGACCCACATCGCCGCCGTTTACCGTTACGGTCACAGGGCCGACCGCGGTAGCTGGGATACCTCTTTCCCACAGACCGAAAATATAGCCTTCATCATATTCAGTATCATAGTAGCTGTTTTTCAGCTCAACATCGGTTGCATTGACCGTAACAGAGCCTTGAACCTCTGAATCACTTGCTCCGAAAATATTCTGTATGTGAGAACCGTGGGCATTGATCGTAATATTACCGCCTACGTCACCGCGCAAGGCTCCGTAGATTTCCGGCAGATCATCCGAGTCGGGCTCAGTTCCTTTGTCCCATGCCCATACATTTTCATAGGTGTCGATTACAATATTGCCATTGATGGCATAATTGCCCACAGCACCGGGCATGGCTGCAAAAAGATGACCTGCGCCAATAATCGCCCAGTTGCCACCTAACCGCAGAACCCGATCGGTATTCTCATAAGTAGGATTGCCTGCAATGATGTGCAGATTACCGCGAATGATGGATTCATCCACCGGGGCCTCCGTACCGACAATGCCCGCTACACGGCCTGCACGAACATCCAGCGTGACATCTCCCTTCATTTCGCAGCCGTATGTGCCTTCAATTGCAGGAGACGCGGTAGCGGTACTATTCTTGTTGTCATAAATCAGCGTAGCATTGCCGCCGACATAGACATCGGGCACATCCCTGCTATCGCCGCTGCTGCCGTCGCCCTTCATGCAGCCGGGGTTCAGATGGTTGCCGCTCTGCATTTGAATATCGCCCGTGATCTCCAAGTAGGTGTCACCCTTAACGGAGCCTTGATAGGAGCCGCCGATCACATCGTGCAGACCACTGGAAGAGGACGGGTTAATATAACCGCTTGCCGCAATCACCACATAGGTGCTGTCTACTGTTGTTTTGTAACCGCCGCCATAGAGTGTTTCGCTTAAATGGATCTGACCGTTTTCGGTGAAGATCGTCCGGTAACCGTTGCAGAACAGTCTGCTGCCGGTCACATTGACATTATCAAAGGTGCAGTCACCGGTCAGAACACCATAAGAAGGAAAGGAGAGCTTCTTCATTTCTCCCTCATCGCTTTTCACAGTAATATGCTTGCCCTTCGCACCAAAAGATGAAATATATCCGCTTGTAGCGTCGTTGGAAAGCGTTATGTCCGCTTTCAGCACAATGGTCGCTTCGGTATCGGCGCTTGTCGCAATCTGCGTCAGCACGGTGCTGAGTTCTTTAGCGATCGACACCTCATAGGTGTTTTCAGAAGTTCCGTCTGCCGCAAACGCAGCGGTCGGAAGCATGGTCATGAGCAGACTCAGTGTCAACAGCCATGACAATAATTTCGTTTTCACATTAAATGCTCCTTTACACATAGTAATACCTGCCAAGGCGAGGCCACTGAGGCAATATCCTGACAGGTTTCTGATCTTGCGCGGCAGTTCTTTCGTCCGCCGCATTGATGCTGTGCTTTCCTCCTTCTGTGCAAGGGCAGTTACAAGATGTCAAAAGGTGTACTTTTCGGCAGCTCAACTGCTTATAATCTTTCTCTATTATAGCACTGTTGCATAGTAATTACTACTATTAATTGTATATCTTACACAATGTAAACCTCGACTAACAAAAAAGTACACATTCTTGTAAAAAATACATTTCTTACGATGACTTGGCGTTTTGATAGATTTTTGCTCGATAACGAAATGTAGAGAGCGGCAGTTCGCATTCTTTTGCAGCTGCCGTTCCGGTAATTTCACCGTGCTTCCAGCGTTGGTAGACGGTGTGGAAATTAGGGGGCAATGGTTTTGGCACTCTTCCAAACCGTACACCTTTCGCTTTTGCAGCCGCGATACCTTCTGCTTGCCGCTGGCGGATATTAACACGTTCGTTTTCCGCAACAAAGGACAACACTTGTAATACGATATCGCTGAGGAAGGTTCCCATCAGATCCTTTCCTCGCCGGGTGTCTAGCAGTGGCATATCCAAAACCATAATGTCGATGCCTTTATCTTTCGTAAGAATCCGCCACTGCGCCAATATTTCTTCATAATTGCGTCCCAGACGGTCTATACTCTTAATGCAGAGAAGATCGTCTTTTTTCATTTTCCGCAGCAGTTTTTTATATTGCGGCCGGTTGAAGTCTTTGCCGGACTGCTTATCCATATAAATGTTTTTCTCCGGCACGCCGACTTCGTGCAAGGCAATGACTTGCCGGTCTTCATTCTGTTCTCTGGTCGAAACGCGGATATAGCCGTAAATAGCCATTTTGTCATTGTTCACATCCTTTCACTTTCGATATAAACGGATAGTTACTGTTTTTGCAATGAGCAACTGCATTTGCTCACAGAATCTTTGCGATTTTTTCTTCTATCTACGCTAAAAAACGATATAAGCGCAGCGGCGACGAGGATTGTTTCTCGCCGCCGCTATGCTTATATCGTGTAAATCAGTTTCACATTTACTTTTGTTCTCAAAAAAATAAAAATTTTTTGAAATTCATAAAACCTGCGGGGACCCAGCTGTTACTAAGTAATCAGAAGGCGAAAAAACTCGAACACAAAATAAGGAGATGTTAAAAAATGAGGTTTATAATTCGCAGCATTTTCCCCCGCGCAGCACTGGCCGGAACAGAAAGAGGTACGCAGTTTACATGGAAAGCCGCTTTACTGCTGGCAGTTCTGCTGTATTCCTTCGTCACACTGCCGTTGACAATTAACGATCTGTTCCACTATACCTTGTATTCGTGGCCGCAGCGTATTGTTACATTGACAGTGTTGCTGGCAGTTTACATTTTTCTGTTCCGCATGCTGTTCTCGTTCTCACGCCTGTGGTACAACCTGTTTTACAATCACAGAGCGTGGTATCGAAACACTGGAATCAAACCGCGTGAAGTTCTGGAAGACCTTGGCCTGTACGGCGAGTACTGCGCAACGATGGCCTGCGAAGCCAATCTGCGCAGACATCGCATGTACGGACGTATTCTGAACAATGTGGTCATTCCTAAAAAGGATGGCGATTTCAATGAGATTGACGTTGTCATGGTCTGTGAGGCCGGTATTTTCGTAATTGAGGCGAAGGCATGGAACGGCGAGCTGATCGGCAACGCGACCGCCCCGACGCTTCAGCAGAAATTAGGAAATACCATCAACGAAGTAAAAAATCCACTGGTGCAGAATATCACGCACTGCAATTATCTGCAGGAATACCTGTACGAGAAACTGACAGACGAAACATATGAAAAAGTCTTTGAGCATCTTTATAACACCGTTATACTCGCACTGGGCATGAAAACAGATAAAATGAATTTTGTGCCCCATCCGGATGGTTATATGATGATGCATCCTGTTCGCTTTAAAACCAAGAACCTGAAGAAGTTTACCGGAGGTGCCCACCTTTCCCGTGAGGATGTGAACTGTATCGCAGATGTTCTAGAGCCAGTTGCACACTATTCTCGTGAGCAGTACGAGGATATGCTGCAGCAGCGTGCCGTTATGCAGAATCAGGGCGCTTATTCTCATCCGGTGAAATACTACAATGCACATGGTACCCGTCAGATGACGCCCAGATCAATCGAATGGGAATGGGATACCGTTTGCCGCGATAATGGCTACTATCGAACCTATCGCAATAATATTGACGGTATGTTCTATGCCGATCCGGCTTTTCGGATTAAGGAGCATGGCCCTGCATACTCTTCTCTGGAAAAGCTCCTTCAGGACAATATCCGCCGGGACTATGAGCAGAATGCAGGTCAGAACGCAGAATAATCTGCGTCGCCATAGAACGGCGGTGACAGCATGACCTATTACGAGTTTATCCGGCGATTGCTCAAAATGGATGCTGAAAACAATAAATACCCGATACCAAATATTATAATCACAATATTGACAAACGATAAAACAGGAGGAAAACAAAATGAAAAAAACGATCTTTAAGCGATTTGCCGCACTGGTTCTCTGTGCAGGAATGGTCAGCAGCACAGCGCTGGCTGCGAATACGATCTATAAAAACATCCGCGTCGAGTACAGCGACATCAAGCTGGTTGTAGATGGTCAGACGGTCGTGCCCAAAGATGCAAACGGCAAAACGGTAGAACCGTTCATCTACAACGGGACCACCTATCTGCCGGTCCGCGCGGTAGGCAGTGCTGTCGGTAAAAAGGTGAAATGGGACGGCAATTCTCGGACCGTTTATCTTGGCGCAACACCGAACGAGTCGGGGGACGTGTATATGGAGCCGTATCAGACGAGTAGTCTGACGCTGTACAAGCCCGAAAAAGGTAAATCCTTTTACATGATGGGTGTGCCGTATTCGCAGGGATTTACGGCCGGATGGTTCGATCATGGTATTGCGCTGTATAATCTGAACGGTGAATACTCCAGCGTTTCCATGGATGTTGGACATCAGGATAACTGCAGCACAGATGACAAAACGCTGAACTTCTTTGTCGATGATGAATTGATTGACACCTGTAATCTGACCGGCGATATGCAGACCAGGCATATCACGCTGCCGCTGAACCATGGTCTGCAGCTCAAAATCGACATGCGCGGTGTCGGTGCATACGGTATCGGCAATATCACATTCCACAGATAATTGAGTTCAATATAAATACTACATAGCGCCATCGTGTTGGAAAAACAGCGGCTTCTTACCGAATGGTCTCCAGCATGATGGCGAAAAAATCTGCATAGCAGTTGATGCAGTGTGTCTCGCAGAGATTGATTTGACAGCGGATAAATATGGATATATAATCGAGTTGCAGACAATAAACTATACTGTTGAAAATGAGGGAAATCACAGAAAAAGAGAGAAATACTATGAATAAACGAAATAAAAAATCCAGCATTCGTCTAGCAGCAGTGGCAGTTTGCACAGCCGCAGTAATGGTCAGCGGTGCACAGGCAGCGTTTGCAGATGTGCCGAACAGTGCTTATTATAAAAGCGCTGTGGATTGGGCTGTGTCCAAGGGAATTACTTCCGGCACGGATGCGAACCATTTTGATCCGAGCGGTATCTGTACCCGTGCGCAAACGGTCACGTTTATGTGGCGTGCGGCAGGATCGCCTAAGGTAAGCGCTAATAATCCGTTTACTGATGTGAAATCTACGGATTATTACTATAATGCGGTACTGTGGGCTGTTCAGAACAATATTACTTCTGGCATATCAGCAACGCAGTTCGCACCAAACGAGCCGGTCAGCCGTGCCCAGATGGCTTGTTTTCTGTATAAACAGGCAGGTAATCCGAAATTAGCGGGATATTTTGTATTTACGGATGTATCGGAGAAATCATACTACTATAATGCGGTTCACTGGGCAAGACAAAAGGAAATTACGTCCGGTACATCGGACAACTGCTTTTCTCCTGCTGAAAGCTGCACACGCGCCCAGATCGTCACATTTCTCAAGCGGTACGAAGAACGGCCTGCGGATGCCAAGGTGCTTTCCGGCACCGAACTGGACAATCTGAAAGCAACGATTATTCATGCTTTCGAGAATGTAGAAACGAAAATTGATGTTTCTTCTTTCCGTGTAGATAGTAAGCAGTTCAGAGAAATACTGGACAGCCTGTATGACAGTCGGGCAGACCAAAACCCGTATTATATCGCAAGCATCAGTACCGGTGCTGAAACGGATGGTACGCCGGCATGGATACAGGTACACTATCAATACAGTGTCGCAGAAGTTAAGGAGAGACGAGAAAAAGACACCAAGTTCAACAGTCTCGTCAAGGAGATCGTCAAGGACAATGTGACCTCTGGCATGAGCGATTTTGACAAGGCCAAGGCACTGCACGATTATCTGGTTCTTAACTGCGAATATGACATTGTGAATTACCTGAATGACACAATCCCAGCTGCATCCTATACGGCAACCGGTGCACTGGTCAATCATATTGCTGTATGTGCTGGATACGCGCGCGCATATCAAGCGTTGCTGACCGAGGCTGGCATACCGTCTTATTACGTGGCGGGAACAACCGCATCAAACGGTGATCATGCATGGAATATCGTTCAAATCGATGGCGAATGGTATCATGTAGACACGACATGGGATGATCCGGTGCCTGATGAAAAGGGACGTCTTTGCTATACCTATTTTCTTCGCAGTGACAAATATATGCGCAGCCATGAGCATAAATCGTGGAACAGCAGTATCAAATGCACCAGCACCAAATACGATACCTATGATCCAATCGCGGAAGCGCAGGAAGAGCAGCGCCGCAAAGAAGAGGAAGAACGCCGCAAACAGCAGGAGGAGCAGCAGCGTCAGGATGAATTGAAGCGTCAGGAAGAACTGAAGCAGCAGGAAGAGGCAAAGAAACAAGAGGAATTGAAAAAACAGCAGGAAGCAGAGAACAAGCAGCAGGAACAGGAACGCGAGCAGACGATCCGGAACATTCAGGCTGAAATCAGAAAGCAACTCGATGCAAGAGCGTATCCGGATGCGGAGTCTCTGAAAAATGCTTCGGATATTTCGTATGATGATGTGGACTATTATGTTTATCTGCCCGATAATTATGAGCTACATCAGCTTGTGTTGGAGGCATATAGGACGTTTGATATGTCTGTATATGAGCCTGCTGTAACACGAAACGGCATCGAGAGCCCTAACCAGACAGAGGACAAGCGCTGGCATCTGAAATATTGGCGTCACGATATATGGGATGAACTCAAGCGCCGCGAAAATGACCAGAAGGCGGAGACGGACAGACAGGTAGAGTCGCTAATACAGGAGCTGCAGCAGGCGATCATAGACGGCACAGAGCATGGCAATCAAGCAAAGTTTACCTATGACTGCCCGGACTATTCGTATGAGATTATAGCTGCTGCCTGCAAAAAGATGCAGGCAAGGGATTATGCTTTTTCCGGCTATACGAGTTCTGATTATGGTTTAACGTACAGAGGGACGACGGTAGAGATTTACAGCAAGCGCTGGGAAGATAATGAGATTGCGCGATGGATTCCTGTGTTTGAAGAGGGTGTGCGCAATCACGAAACCAGAATCACAGTTCCTATCCCGGATGAATATTTCGAGTCCGGCAGTACACCGAACTATATCGTGTGGGCTTCGTGGGAAGTATTTCGCGAGGGTTATACCGTTGACGGCATGACAGCCGGTACCGATTACACGAAAACGGACTCTCATTTCAATTATAATCCTCAATCCAACAAAACGGAGAGCTACTGCGTAACCGTCAGCTATGCAGACAGTCAGGCTGTGTCAGTCGATGAGTAAAACATGGCTGGAGCGAAACAGCACGAAAAAATGAAGGGGAAAATGTTCAAACAAAAATCTACAGAAAGTGACATAGTACCCACCATATTTTAATGAGAAAACTAGACCGGAGTAATCCGGTCTTTTTCTTTTGCCCGTTTTTGCGGAGTTACCGTACATCATATCTGATAAATCGCGCGGAATTGTAAATAAACTATGAACAAACGTAAAATAATGTAACAACCCCCTGCTTTTTCAGTGTATAGTGGAGGCTTTTTGCAGAAAGCATTTTAGTTCATGAAAAATCTGGCGTTGTTGAATCTGCAAATCCTCCGCTGTGCAGTTTGAAAATCTAACAGCATGGGTGCGCTCCTGTGAAGCAAGCGCCGGAAGTTGAACTCCGTTAGGATAAAAGGAAGATAACAGCGAGCGTCAGCGGCTCAATACTGACGCATGAGAAAACAACGAAAGGAGGGATTGTATATGGCAAGTACCAGTGACCAGATCAAACGCATAGAAACTGATATTTTGAAAGTGCAGACCAAAATCAAAGCGTATCAAGAGAAACTCTCGCAGCTTACCGAGAAACGCAAACAGTTGCAGGAACGCGCTCTGCTTGAAAAGATCAGTGAGATTGCACCAACCTATGACGATGCGCAGACGCTGCTTGACCTGTTAGTAGCAGAGCGCCCGTCGGCAGATATTAAGGACGGAGGAAATGCGCATGACAACGAACGCGAACCGCCGCGTGACTGACGAGCAGATCGAACGCGCACGCAGCATTGACCTTGTGCAGTTCTTGCAGCAGTATGAGCCGCCCGGAGAGCTGAAACGCATTGGTCAGTCATGGACACTGAAATCTCATGACAGTATGCGTATCTCAGCAGATGGTCGGTGGAACTGGTTCTCACAGAACAAGGGTGGCGGCGATGCAATCGGCTTTCTTCAAGCCGTTCATGGCATGAGCTTTCAAGATGCAGTACGCACGCTGGCTGGTGAAGATTTTAAGATGATCCCTGCCACGCAGGCAGAGTGCAAAGCAAAGCCGCCTGAGCGCGCAGCGTTCGCTCTGCCGCCAAAGAATCATGGCAATCGCCGCGTGTTCGCGTACCTGCATCGGTCGCGCGGCATTGCAGCGGAAATCGTCAACCACTGCATCAAGTATGACCTGCTGTATGAGGACGCACAGCACCACAATGCTGTGTTCGTTGGCAAGGACGAAAATAACAATGCGTGGGACGCTCACCGGTTCACACTTCCGTCAAGAAGCAACCGGCAGTGATAAAAGTTACGGATTTTTTCTACGCGGCAGCGGTAAAACCTTGTTCGTTTGTGAAGCGGCAATCGACGCACTTTCGGTCGCAACACTGCGGAAGTTTGGAGGCCTGGATTGGAAGAAAGATAACTATCTTGCACTCGGCGGCGTGACGGCATCGGAGTGTAAGTTGCCAGTCGCGCTGGAGCGAACGCTTAACAATTTTTCTTTTAAGCGGGTCGTTCTTTGTTTCGATAACGACGCAGCCGGACAGACCGCAGCGCGCAGAATTTTCACAATGCTGCGCCAGCGGTATCCCGAAAGATTTGAGATAAAGTGCTGTGTGCCGAAAGTGAAAGATTTCAACGATCAGCTTTGTGTTAAGCTGCAAAACGGAAAAAATTCACCCTCGCGCGGGACGCGCGAAAGCACTTTATCACGCTAAAGGTTACAACTTTCGCAAGCATATGTAATTATATTATGTAACAAAAACACATATACTTACTACACTCTTTGATTGCATATGCGCAGTATTATTACATATTTTTATTGCACATTTATATTATGTAATAAAAATACATTGTCAATCTTTTTCCGAGCCACTGTAAGTAACATCCTCTTTCACATCGTCGCGACAGTCGCTGACAGCGTAGACCGTTCTCTGCGTGTTCACAATATCTGTCAGCGCATCAACTCTACCTTTGAGCGCTCTGCAAAGCGCGTCGCACCGCGCCTCATCGATAAACAGCGATCCCCGAACCAGCTCTCGCAGTTCTTCCTCAATCCCCTGAAGGGCATTGAGATCGAGCCAGTCAAAAGAGGTGACCAGCTTAATCTGTTCCTTATGGCTGTTCTTGAACGGCTTGCAGCTCAGTTTTTCCTTGCTGCCGATCATTGCTGTCGGCTTATCAAACCAGAGCGAGGTGCCGCTGTCGAAAAGCGGAGCCGCGCCGAGATATTCCAGCGTTTCTGCATTGCGGACAACACCGAAATTGTTCTGGTGCCGGTCTTCGTTGGCAATCAGATAATCTACTACCATCATGCGGTCGAGAGAATCTCGAATCCCCGGAATACCTGCCGCTTCACAGCAGTTCAGATAATGCTGATAAACAGAGACATTGTTCGGCTTCTTCATCGTCTGCATGATATACCATGCGGAAATCAGCTCGGTCTGCGGCGTAATGAAATCCTCACACACACTGTATGGGTAATCGTCCTCTACCAGCAGCCTGTAAGGAACGTGTGGAATACTCAGCCGCTCCATAATCCGGCTTGCCAGAACCTCATTATACGGCTCCTGCTGGGTTGCACCGCTTCCTCCCTTAATCAGACAGCGTTTTCCGTCTATGATCTTCCATTTCTTTTTCAGCCAGCCGTCCGAAGTGTTATCCGGCGACATCAGACTCATCTGCGCGCTGGACGATCCTCGTCCGAACAGAATATTTCCCACATCTTCCGAAAAAGAATGCTCAAAGAAATTGATCTCAGACCACTGAATATCGGAATGAATCGGACGAATCCAGTACTGATCAGAAAGGCTGAGTCCCAGACATTTATCCAGCAGCTTCTGCGTTGTGGCAAGGTTCAGTTCCAGCAGTGCGTTTTTGATGCCAGAACGGCTCGCAGGAATAGCGCGCCCTTTCCACCAGTCATTCAGCGCGGCACGGTCGATGACGCCTTTTTTCACCGGCGTCCCCACCGGAATATGCGATGCTTCATAGACAGGACCGATCGCAGAAATTGCACAGGTCGCCTCATCGAGCTCTATATCTGCTACCGGAATATTTTTGTGCATCAGCGTGTATTGCTTCTTGTCTGCCATTTTATCAGCTCCTCGCCTTCATGTTCAAATTATACCAGAGATATGACGCGCTTTCAATCCAACAGATTTGTACTTTTCCACCATTCATCTATAATAAAAAAACGGTGCAGCCTTCAAGACTGCACCGTTTCGACACCAGATTTATCATTCGTATATGTTACTTTATTGTGTAATAAAATAATGCAATTATATAATGTTGTTAAACGATATATATTAACTATACAATATTTTTACACATACGCAATAATATTACATATATTTATTACATTCTTGTATTACAGCTGATTTTCTGTAGCCAGATACCGTGTCAGCATCATGCGCACACCGCTGACCGAGATACCGCTTCCGATTTTCTGGCTGACTTGCCGTCACGATAGACCATCCAGATAGCGCAATGCGATGATCTGCCGAATCATAGGGTCATCAATGCTGTTGATAAATGCATTGATTTGGATGTACAGCGTCACACTATCCAGAACACGCTCCACAATAGTATCCTGCAAAAGTTCAATCGTCGATACAAACTGCCCTGTCCTGTCCCTGTCCCTCAGTACGCCGATATGTGGCAGTCCGCTGATAGACGATGCACAGCCTGTCAGCACAGCATGAAGTTCATGCAGGCGCTCCAGATCACGGCCGATCTCTTTGTTGAGCAGAGTAAGCTGCTCTAATTCTCTTTTTGTCATAACGGTTCACCTTCTGTTTTTTAATGTGGTTAGAGAAACACGTTACCACATTTTTTCATCGACCGTTTTTGTGAATATTTCGAAGTAAACACGCTGCCCTCAAATCATACTGTCTACATCATCATCGTCATATCCTTCCGGCATTTCATCATAGACCATGATTGAAGAATGAGGCGCACCCGCAGGCACCTCACTATGCGGAAATGTGACCGAATGGTTAATACCCGGTTCCAGCTTTACACTGACTGAACGCGTGACAGCACGAAAGCCGTCAGGCTCTTTCACCTCGGTAATCAGATACTCCCCTGCCGACAGGCCTACAATGGAAACACCCCCGTCCGTACCTGTGCTGTTGCGCTGGCTAATCAGAATACCGTCCATCGTATACACATCATAAGCAGCATTAGAAAGTACATCTCCCGTAAGCGTATTCACTGCAACAATTTGCAGACCGCTGCGCTCAGGCGCATTCTCTGGAAGCTGCTGTTGTGTCTGTTCCTGTTCGCGCGTATTGCGCTGTTTCTTGGTTTCTCCAAACTGCACCTTATCGCACTGTACCTCGAAATCCAGATGTATCTTCCCGTTTTTATCTGTCCACGAATGTGAGATAAGCTGCCCAATTACAATAGCAAGTGTTCCCTTGCTCAACCACTGCGCCGAAAATTCAGCTTGTGCGCCATATGCCACGCAGGGGATAAAATCCGTAATTTCTGTGTTCGCGCGGCGATCGACCGCAAGACGAAACGTTGTCACCGGTCGGCTGCTTTTCGTCCAACGCTGTTCCGGTTCGTCCGTCAGACGGCCCATCAGAATGATATGGTTGATTGATACACCGCTGCTCATGGTGTCCTCCTCCTCGTCAAAAGCCGATCATTTCTGAATACGGCATAAAAAAACAGCACGGAAAGCCATCGGCTGCCAGTGCTGTAACTTTGCAGATTAACATATAAAATAACTGGTATGCGCCGGAAGTGGAAAGCACTACCCCTAAGTGGACAAAAAATTGGGTGTGTTTCCGGCGCACAACCACACAAAGGGTCCGCACTTCGTATATGCGGCGCTCCTGTAGGCCTTCGCCCAGTTTAGAGTGTATCACATCTTATGCGCACAAAACGCACAACTTTTCTAGTGATTACGGTTCATTATAATTACATAATTATTATATGTAATTTATTATGTATATTAACAATGTAATATATAATGTATATTTCATACATAATCATATCACATAATAATTATGTGTATAGTATATAGCTTTGAAGGCTCTCATCGTCGCTGTTTGTGTCTTACCTCTAGGAACTCCTGCCCGATAAACGCAGATCCGTTACCATATTCCAATCCTATTTTAAGACGTCAGTCACCTAATCCGTCTTTCCTATTATTGCGTGAAAAATATCACAAACACAAAAAAACGCCGCCGATCCAGTCCACAGATCAGCGGCGGTAAGTACTCACTCAAAATTTGAAGTTTTTTATCGACGAACCATATCTTTCCCGTATTTTCCGATTTAGATTGACTTTTCCTCGTAAGCATGGTATTCTTAATTACAGAAAACAAAAGAGCCGGCGTTTGGCGACACCAGCTCTTTCATAAACGATATCCGCCACTTGGTAATCCACACCAGCGGGCGGTCGGATCTCACCTTAACCCTGAGACCTTTAACGCGCACATAAGTCGTCATTTTCCACGATGACTACCAAATGGCGCATACCGTTTACTTGTATTACTATTATACATTCAACAAGCGGTTATGTCAATAAGACGCGCGTTTTTCGACAAAAATCAATTTTTCTACCTGATACGACACATTTTACTTGTGCAATATTACGAATTTTCGATTTTTGGTACGATTTAAGACAAGGATTTTCAGTCGCTCGATGTGAGAACATCGAGCGATTTTTTGTTTATTCTGCGAATACGAAGCAATGGAAAGGAGGGAAGGCAATGTCCACGACCGGTTACACCACAATCTACAACGAAGTTCTGCGCGACAGAACGCTTTCCCTCAACGCCAAGGGTCTGTTTGCCGTCATCAAGTCTTTTGTCGGCCTGCCGGATTTCGCGCTGAGCAAGCGCCGTCTCGGCTATGCCTGCTCGGACAGCGGCTACCTGCTGAACGCGGCGTGGAAGGAGCTCAAGCAAAAGGGATATTTGCAGCACTATTTCTCCCAGTCGGAAAATGGTGCGTTCTGTCATGTCTACAATCTGATGCAGCACCCGTCCGCGCCGGTCGACTTCGTCTATTCCCCGGCCATCGACCGCCCGAACGGCGACGTTATCTGCATTTCCGACGCCCAGCGCGACTACACGAACATTGCCACTGCGGTTCTGCGCGATAAAACCATTTCCCTCGCGAGCAAGGGTCTGTTCGCGCTCGTCAGCCATCTGATGAAAATTCCCGACTTTGTTCTCCGTCCCGAGGGAATCCGCGCGTTCTGCATGGAAAAAGTAAAACATTTCTCGACACTCTGGAAGCGCTTCAAGATTTCCGGTCTGCTCAAGCAGCACCGCCATCCGGCCGGTGAGGAAAACCGCTGGACATACGAGTATGAGATCTGCGAGACGCCCGATCTGGAAACGCCGTATCTGACCAACTACCACGTTGACGGCTCGGTTTCCACGATTGCAACCATCGGTGATTTCCTCGAGAAGCTCAAAAAGCGCGTTTCCCGCATCCGCAAGAACGTGTCTATCCAGAAAAAGGACAAGCCGCGCGCCGTGCGCCGCAAGGAGCGCAGACAGATCGAGCAGCAGCTGAACGCCGATGCGCTCCGCGGGCGGTTCGGAAACGACTTGACCGGAACGGTTGTGACAGCGGTCTATAATATCAAGTACGCGGACAAGCTGTTCATCAAGGGCGCTGAGATCACGCAGGAGCGTCGCGAAACTGTCGCGCAGATGATTTCCCCGGAAAGCGTGGAGCGCTTCCTCGACAGCACCACGCTGGATTTCAGCCGCATCAAAAACCCGGCCGCCTACTTACAGACCGCGCTGTTCGACTTCCTCGAAAAGCAGTGTAGCACGGACGCCTCCCCTGCCGACGAAGCGCCGGACAAGCCGCTTGCCGACTGGGAGCTGGCATGGATCGCGCAGGTCCAGGACAGGCGGCGCCGCCGCGAAGAAGAGATCGCTCGCGGCGAGTACCAGGATTAAGTACATAGTCAGCCATGACAAGCGTCATGGCTGGTTATCGTGTGTACAAAACTTAATATCCTTCAAAATTACTTGCAGGCGGCTTCAAAGTTCCGTCTGCTTTTTATTAGTTTCAGCATTACCCTATTTTTATAGGGTACTCAATTTACGATATGATGGTAATAGGTTCTATGGATTTTGAGTAGTTGCAAAACGGCATAGTATAATAAAAATTTCTCTACCTAATACTCTTAAATAAAACTTCTCGTCTAAAACCTTTGGCCGTTCAGACAAGAGAATAAGTAAAAAAATTACACAATGATATTACATAATATTTATATATATTATTATCATGCAATTTTAATATGTAATATTTATACATATTATTTTACAGCAAAAAAGTCGAGATACACTATTGAAAAGCGTATCTCGGCTTTTTTCTCAGAATTATGTTTTAGTCCTGCTTGTTTTCTACTACTGCGCAATACTGTTCGAGCAGCTGATTAACCAGTTCATTAAAGCTGACTCCGGTATGCTGCGCGACCTTTACAGCACGCTGCTTCAGTTCCGGCGTAAGAACGATCTGAGCGCGTGCGGTACGGTTTTTATCGTTGCGCGGTGTTACCTTGATTTCGTTTTCCGGCTTGACCGGAGCAGGTGTGGCTGGTGTGGCTTCCTGTACCGGAACGGTTTTCTGGGCTGCTGCCGGTCCGCCCTTCAGTCCGTCAAAAATATTTTCGCTTGCGATATTCTTCGCCATTACAATACACCCTTTCGTTTCAGTTCATCGTACAGCGCACGATAATCCTGTGCCGCAGTACAAGTATCATTCCATTCCATAAGCGGCTGACGTGCCGCCTGTGCTTCACGAACACGCACGGTTTCGCGGATTGCGGTTTCGAGTACAGTCGTACCAAGCTGCTCTGCAAGCTCGGGAAGACCGGCTTCGATCTCTCGGGAAAGCGTAGTCGGACGGCCCTTGCGTGTCAGCAGTACACCGCAGCACGACAGGCCTTGATTGGTATACTTCTGTGTGTCAGCGATGCTTCGCGCCAGACGGCTGATGCCCTGAGCCGCATAGCGGTCGGCAGTCATAGGGACGAGGACGGTTGTAGCTGCGGTAAGAGAAGCCATCAGCAGAGTGCCGAGTGCCGGCGGTGTGTCGATGATGATTAGATCGTAATCGAGCTTTGCGGCCTCCATCTGCTCTTTCAGAACAAACACATCAGCAAAACCACTGAGCATTTTATCAGCATCCCGCAGAAGGGGATCACCGGCGATAATGTCATAACCGTAGGGAGTATGCTGTACGCAATTATCGCTGTCCTTATTGATAATGAGATCATACAGCGTGCTGACGCCGTCGCTCTGTGCGCGGCTCGTATCCGTGCTGTTGCACTGCGCATCGGCATCGATCAACAGAACACGTTTCCCGTCATGTGCAGCCATATATGCCAGGGTACAGGCCGTCGTTGTTTTGCCGACGCCGCCTTTCTGGTTGGCGATTGCAAGTATTGTCATACCGGATTTTCCTCCCAAATGATGTAATTCAATTACACAATATAATTATGTAATTTTTATAAGTATGTGTAATATTATGCTGTATATTTTATACTGTACCACGTTCCTATATCGAAGTCAAGAAATTTACCTATATTCATAATAAAACTTTGATATTTAGCGTGTGAATAGGATATTTTCGATCTATATGCGAAATTTGAAAGATTACAGCTCATGTCGATGTAATTATATGTGTAGAAACATTACATTATATATAGATATAATAAAATTACATATAAATATTATGTAATAGCATTGTGTATACACAATGTTTATGTGTAATTCAGAGAGCTGTAGTTTCAGCGAATATATTTATGTCCACGTCCCCAGCAGTCCCGGCAGATACCATGGTTGATGAACGCTCCATGACCGCGCGAGAAAAAGGTGTTTGCGTTTCCGACAGCACCGCAGTAATGACATTTCAGCCATTGGACGCCGTTCGAGTCGATGACTTCTGTCTGGGACCGATCGAGCAGGGCAGAGAGGTCTTTGGCTGACAGCTCGTCCTGACGCTTTTGACGGGCGCGGAGGGCAGCCGCTTCCTTCTCACGCACTAGCTTTTCTATTGCCAGCTTTTTCTGCAATGCCTGCCTTGTGCGGCGCTCGTGTTCGAGCTGCTTCAGCTGCTCCTCATACTGCCTGCGCGCAGCTTCACGCCGCGCCTGTTCGCGCTTTAGCTGTTCGCTGAAAGCGTCTTTCTTTTCGGAGAGCAAAACGGGAAGGGGGACATTCTTATAGAGGAGCTGTCCGCCTTCGGTAATTCCGAAATCAGCAAGCAGACCGGCGGCAAAACGGACTTCCTGCCACAGACCATCACAGTCCTGAGCGTAAAAAACCGCATACAGCCTGGCCTGTTCATAAGACGGACTGTTCACATCGAGCAGCAGACAATAGCCCTTGCGTTTCTGGATTTTCTGGAGATACTCGGGATACTGGCCGTGAGTGCCTGTATTCGCGGCATCTGTGAAGTAAAGAAGCTGAATGCCGCTGCTGTTTGTACGAAGAATATCGAATTTTTCGTCAGAAAGGTTTGTGCGATTTGCGGTATAGCTGACAGCAATCTTGCGTGTGCGCGACAGAAAAGAGAACTCGTATCTGCGTTTGCTGTCGCCGAGTTGACAAATCGGTACGCGCGTTTCCACATCACCGGAGGCGAGCTTTTCATCGAGCCAGCATTTCAGCACGATTCTGGAATAGATCGAGATGATGCCTTCTGTTTCGGCGGTACATTTATACCTGCCGCTGCCGGTTTTCAGACGGAAATGCTGCGCACGCAGGTTCCTGTCACCGGCGATGAGAATGAGGTTCGCACCGCAGCCGCATGGGCAGAACAACTCGCCGTTTCTGCTTTTCGCCCGAAGCGCCTCCAGTTTTTCAGGGATATTGATCTGCTTTCCGTTGATTACCGTGTAAATGCTTTCGATACCGATGTACTTTCCGTCACAAAGACAGACTGCGCGCTGGATCATATCGACGCACCCTTTCTGGTTTTATTTTTTCAGTTGTTCGATCATCGCGGAGAGCTTGGCGTTCTCCTTATCGGCTTTACGCAGCTGCGCCTGCACAGGACGACTTTCGGTTCCCTTTTTGCAGCCGGTATTCGTTCTTTGATGCTCCTATTAGAGCATAGAAAACAGGGCGTGTCAACCGCGGTTATCCATAACATATGGCGTATAACCGCAGAAGAGGGGAGCGGCCGCCGTGTTTATTCTGCCTCCGGCGGTTGTGCTCCCCTCAATTTGCTGTTAAAATAGAGGGGAGCTTATTTTTATAATGGGACATACACCGAAGTCAGGGGAGAAGGACAAATGCCGACACTGGAATGGATCGGAAAAGATAAAGTAGTCAACCATCATCTGGAGGTTCCGTACCGGGTGCTGGAGCGGCAGTACAGCTATGATGCGGACGGCCGGCACGAGGCGGACAACGCCAGCGAAAACATGGTGATCCACGGCGACAATCTGGAAGCGCTGAAAGCTCTGCTGCCGCAGTACGAGGGACGGGTGAAGTGCATCTACATCGACCCGCCGTACAATACCGGCAACGAGGGCTGGGTGTATAACGACAACGTAAACGACCCGCGCATGAGGGATTGGCTGCACAAGACAGTCGGCAAAGAGGGCGAGGATTTAAGCCGCCATGACAAGTGGCTGTGCATGATGTATCCGCGGCTGAAACTGCTGCAAAGACTGCTGGCCGAGGACGGCGCGATATTTATTAGCATTGATGATAATGAACAGTCTAATTTGCGGTTAATCTGCGATGAGATTTTCGGTACCAATAATTTTGTAGAAACACTAGTTTGGCAAAAGCGTACTTCTCCCGATGCTCGTCAGAAATTGAGTAATGGACATGAATACATTCTTGTATACGCCAAAAATTCACAGAATGATTGTTTCAATCTTTTGGAAATCGAGGGGAAAGATGCGGAGAAATTCAAAAACCCAGATAACGATCCACATGGACCATGGGTTTCCTCTGATTTTACAGCGCAGGGATGGCGTCCAAACCAGATGTATGAAATTACTACACCAAGTGGATTAAAAATGACACCTCCGGAGGGTAGGTGCTGGCGACACCTTGGAAGTGTTTACAAAGAATTATTAGCAGATGGGCGGCTTTGGTTTGGTGCGGATGGTTGTGGTGTGCCTCGAAAAAAGACTTATCTTTACGAACGCGAGGGTAAAGGTATTTGGACTTGGTGGACAAATGCAGAAGTGGGACATACCCAAGAGGCAACACAGGAAACGGCAACTGTTTTAGGAAAAGCTGTTTTTGATTATCCTAAACCGACTCGATTATTACGACGAATTTTCAAGCTAGCATCTAACCCGGACTCCATCATTCTCGACTCCTTTGCCGGTTCGGGCACGACGGCGCACGCGGTGCTGAACATGAACAAGGCGGACGGCGGAAACCGCAGATTCATCCTTGTGGAAATGGGCGATTACGCCGACACCATCACCGCTGAGCGCGTCAAGCGCGTGATTGACGGCTACGGCGAGGGCAAAAAGGCCGTCGAGGGCACGGGCGGCAGCTTCAGCTACTATGAACTCGGTGAGCCGCTCATGTGCGGCGATGTGCTCAACGAGAACGTCGGTATCGAGAAAATCCGCGAATACGTTTACTTCACCGACACGAAAAACCGCCTGCCCGCGCCGCACCCGGACGAGCCGTATTTTATGGGTCTCCATGTCAGCAGCGCCTACTATTTCTGCTATGAAAAGGACCGCGCCGTTACGCTGAACCGCGAACTGCTGCACACGGTCAAGACCAGAGCGGCTTCTTATGTGATGTATGCCGACCTCTGCACGCTCAGTGAGGCGGAACTGGAGAAATACCACATTACATTCAAGAAAATCCCGCGCGACATTACCAGACTGTAAGGAGGCCGGAAGATGGAACTGAACAGCTATCAGAAGCAGGTTATGCGCGACCTCGGCGCCTATCTGGCCTGTGTGGACCGCACGCCTAATCTGTTCGCCGCATGGCGCGAATACTGGGCGGAAAAGGACGTTGCGGTCGGTCTGGGCGGCGTGCCGCTCTATAACAACTCCATCGAAAAGGTGCCGCACGTCTGCATGAAGGTGCCCACCGGCGGCGGAAAGACCTTTATGGGCTGTGCATCCGTCAAGCGCATTTTCGACGGACTTCCGGCAGGCAGGCCGCAGGTTGTCGTCTGGCTCGTGCCGAGCGACTCTATTCTGACACAGACTATCCGCAACCTGTCCAATGTCGATCACCCGTACCGCCAGAAGCTCGATCAGGATTTCGGCGGCCGCGTCGGCATTTATACGAAGGAAATGCTGCTGACCGGTCAGAACTTTTCGCCGGATACGGTTCGGGAAATGCTGACCGTCTGCGTGATGAGCTACGGCTCGCTGCGTATTAACAGCAAAAAGAAGGACGTCCGCAAGGTGTATCAGGAAAACGGCAATCTGTTCCGCTTTGCTGATTATTTCAGGGATACTGATGTTCTTCTGGCCGATACGCCGGATACCGCGCTCATTCAGGTGCTCCGCCATCTGGAGCCGGTCGTTGTCGTGGACGAAAGCCACAACGCCGGTTCTGACCTCAGCACCGAAATGCTGAACAACCTCAATCCGTCGTTCGTGCTCGATCTGACCGCGACACCGCGCAAAAACAGCAATATTATTTGTTATGTCGATGCGCGTGAGCTGAAAAAAGAGCGCATGGTCAAGCTGCCGGTCGTTGTGTACAACCGTACCACCCGCCAGAGCGTCATTCAGGACGCCATTCAGCTGCGCGGCAGTATTGAGCAGGACGCCATTGCCGCAGAGCAGGCAGGCGGAAGATACATCCGTCCGATCGTGCTGTTTCAGGCACAGCCGCGCACCGGCGACAGCAGCGACACGTTCGACAAGATCAAAACCATGCTGACCGGCATGGGTATCCCGGAAAATCAGATCGCGGTGAAAACGTCCGGTGTCGATGACCTCAGGGGACAGGACTTGATGAGCCGCGACTGTCAAATTCGCTATATCATCACGGTCAACGCGCTGAAAGAGGGCTGGGACTGCCCGTTTGCGTATATTCTCGCGTCGCTCGCGAACCGGACTTCAACAGTGGACGTTGAGCAGATACTCGGTCGTATCCTGCGCCAGCCTTACGCGGTGCAGCACGCTTCGCCGCTGCTGAATACGTCCTATGTGCTGACAAATTCTCGGGATTTCCGCGATACGCTTAAAAATATCGTGACAGGTCTGAACAAGGCCGGTTTCAGCCGCCGGGATTACCGGCTCGGCGAGGACATTATCCCGGTACAGGAACCGGAACAGCCGGAAGCGCCGCAGATGGAGATGGAACCGCAGTCGAAGGAACCCGAAAACGATACCTTTGACGATGTCAATATCGGCGAAGTCAAGGCCGCACTGGAGAACGCCGCGACGGCAGCGGCTCCGGCTGTAACGGATATGGTGAAGCGGGCCGCACAGCAGGCCGCCGCCTACACAGCGCAGGCCGAGCAGCCGGATGATGGATTTATCGGAGGTGAACTGGGAGATATGCTGAAACAGTACGCAATACAGCCCTATCTGGCCGGGGAGGTTTCCGGACTGCGGATTCCGCAGTTCTGTTTGAAGTCGGTTCCAGACCTGTTCGGCGGGGAATATGTGCCGCTGGAAAAGGAAAATCTCTCCGAAGGATTTTCTCTCGCCGGTCAGGATGCACAGATCAGCTTTGAACTCGCAAGCGGTGAGATGTACCGCGTGGACGTATCGGAAAGCGGCGAAGCCGTTCCGAAGTACAAGCGCGCTTCCAGTGAGCTGAGCGAGTTTATCCGCAGCCGTCTGGCACAGCTTCTGCCGGAGCAGAAGATCGAGAGCTGCACGCGAATGCTCTGCGACCAGCTTAATCAGAATAACCGCTATCAGGCGGCGGAGATCAGGGACTATGTGCATCGCATTGTCGGCGGCATGACTGAGGACGAGCTTACTGCGATGGAGACCGCAATCCCGACCTATGCGCGCAAGATCAAGGACAAAATTGAGGCTCTCGAGTCGGTTTATCGGGAAAAGAAGTTCAAGCAGTGGCTGGATGCAGGAAAGATCGTGTGCCGGGAATCCTATACGCTGCCGCCGGTTATCACGCCGTCCAAGGCTACGGATGTGATCCCCAAGTCGCTGTACGAGGCGGAAGCAGACGACATGAATTCTGAAGAACACGATTTTATCGATGCAGTCGTGGCGCTGGATAACGTTAAGTGGTGGCACCGCATTATTGAAAACAAGGGTTTCCGGCTGAACGGATATATCAACCATTATCCGGACTTCCTGGTGATGACGAACGCCGGCAGGCTGGTACTGCTGGAATACAAGGGCGGTGACCGGGATAACAGCAACAGCCGGGAAAAGCTCGAGCTCGGCCGTCAGTGGGACGCACACAGCGGCGAGAATTACCGCTATTTCATGGTGTTCAAAAACCGTGAGCTTAACGCCGACGGTGCGTATACCATGGATCGGTTCCTGGAGGTCATGCGGGAGCTGTAACGCTGCAAGGTTGTGCTTATGGCGTATATAAAACAGAAAATTGTTCTGTAAATAGAGTAAAACCGCAGGATGGCATTCTTTGAGAAGTCATCCTGCGGTTTTTGTTATACAATTCTCTTTACATAATAGTATATGCAACTGGAAGCTATGGCGATGAAGACAACCAAACAGCAAATGCCGCTGCATGAGTAGAAATTACCGTAGTCAATTCGGAGGTAACGTGCACCACAAAACAGAAAGGCGGCTACGCATTATTTCAAAGCGTTATCTTTTCGCGTTACGATAGTACTGTTGCTCAGAAATCGGCCAATCTCTAGGCAAATAAGTACTACAATTGTTTACATAATATGCTATAATAATATGCGATTATTGGAAAGGATGCAGCACAAACATGAATCCTACAGTTAAAGAAATCATTAAATATTTTTTAGATCTAATAAAAACACATTCCGGCCTCCGGATCGATATATTTGTTCTGGTGATGACTGGAATTTTGTTGTTTACACCTGTATCACTCATCGACAGGCTAGGACTTGGACAATTACGTGTAAAATCACAACCATTGCTGGGATTGATATTTCTTGGTGCAGCTGTAATTTTGCTTATCGATGTCGTTGATAAGAGTATTAAATGGGTAAAGAAGAGATTGCAGTATACCGGCAAGGATGCGAAAAAGAGATTGGACTCGCTGAGCATAATCGGAAAAGGGATTGTCTGCAGAATGTACAATTCCGAAAGCCATTCCCTGAGATTGCCGGTTGATAGCGCAACAGCAGAGCTGATGTATGGCCTATCAATTATCAGTCGTCCATCGACGAGCGGACAAGGCATACTATTTGATTGGTTTCTCCAGCCTTGGGTAGTGGCATATCTGGACAGGCATCCAGAGTATCTTGCCGGATTTCCGGATATTACAGACGCAGAGATATATGGGGAGTATAACTTTTTGAATTATTGAAAGATACGGAGAAATATTGATCACTAATACCGAATTTCCCAAATAAGCGGCTGTAAAAAGATACTGATGCAGATTATCGTGTACATGAGTCTTCTGATGAGAAGTGTATGACTGATGCTGACTTGAATGAGTAAAAATTTGCTTTTACCGATGGGAAATACCGTTAATCTGGTCATGACATATTATCTTAAGCAGGAGTAGCACTTCTGTCGGGATGAAAATGCCAGACACAGCGACTTTGTGGCTGCTGTGTCTGGCATTTTGTTATTTTTATGAACTAGCCAAGCTCTCAAATAAAGCATCTGTTTTTATTGAAACATCCATAGAATGCGTTGTTAATCCAACAAGGTTATCGTCAAAAGAATCGATGGCAAACAGTAAAATACTTTTTGAAAATTCTTGTGTGATAATATCGTATGGCGTTACAACAGCGCCATCACAACGTTCGCAGTATATCGATTTTTCGCGCAGTTCTTTTAATTCTCCTGAGTATGCAAGATTATATATTTTTTCAAGCATTTCATCACCAAGAGCTTCTTTGATGCGAGTTCCCATACAGACTGTATAGTTTACACCTATCATCTCTTTTGATTTATGATCTCTTAGTTTTTCCTTTTTCACATATGTATTTGTACCTTTTACAAACAGGGCCATATGAATTTTAGCAACTTCTTCAATAACTGCAATTGATAGAAACACTGACGATGCAAAAGATTTGTTTTGATACAGAATATAGGAATCTTTGATAAGTCGGAATAAATGGTCAATGCCAATGTTAAGATCGTCTGCGGTTTTGATGAAAAAATTACTTTCACTGTTTAGAACTTTGGCTACTTCTAATATTGATTTCGACGGGGCAATCATGCTGCTTTCTCCTCAAAAAGTAATCAGTTATAAAAATATTAGAACATTGGAAGCCTTTTTGTGATGATGATATCTACGCGATATGGCAGCCATCAAATTATCAGACTCTATTTTACCTCATTTGATGATTTCGTCCATGATTTTCCGGATTGCATCGCAGGTATCGTCAAACGAAATTTCCTTTGCATAGTCATATTCGCGGCTATACTTGTTCCATTGCCTGCGCAGTGTATCACTCTCCCGGATTTCCTGCATGATTTCCGGGTACTGTGTTAAGATCTTGCTGCTGCCGCGCTTTTCTGCTGTCCGTTCCAGCGCCTGCCGCAGCAGAGCCTTGTCGCACTCGTCTCCGCGCAGTGTGTACAGAATATAGATGTCATAATAATCTCTCGGGCGAGTGTTTGCAATATTGCGAGACAGCACAGTCTCCAGTTTTTCAGCCAGCACAGTTTCAAGATTATAGGCTAAAACGCTGAATGTGCGGTCATCGAACAGCGTTGAAAAGGTATACTCGATCTCGCGAGGCGTTATTTTATCACCCGTTGTGACATCTACTGTCAGAGGGACGCTGATTGGTGGGTAGTTAGCTTTCAGGGATACTCGGATACCGGGGTAATCGCGTCCGTTTCACGGATGTCCGCAACCCCCACAATTTCAAACTGTGCATCATCGTCAATCTGCACCGCGCACACGTCTTTGAAAATGGACAGAATCGCCTCATGGGTCAGCGTAAAGCCTTTGATGGTCGTGTCCAAATCCATAGTAGCGCGCGTATCCAGACCAACGATGGCCGACACAAGAAAGCCGCCTTTAATGATGAAGTTATGCTTATACGGTGAAAGGGAAATACGTTCCAGCAGTCTTTCCAGCATATAATTCTGCATTACAAGCTGCGCGGAAATGTGTTTCTCAGCGGCTTTCTTTTTAATATAGGCTTTTAACTGCATTGGATTTTTTGTAATCATAGTAAAATCTCCATGTAGCGCAGAACTTTGGGCTTTACGCGAAGCTGTTCTGCGTACTGCATCAGTTTGTGAATATCCTTGTCTTTGGATGCGGCATAGCGTTTCATAGCAGCTCCTACAATCTGAATATCGCTTCCGCTGCCGCGCAGGGTGTCGCACAGCGTCCGTTCCAAATCATAAACACAAATCGGATTGCCGGAGGGGGATTGGATTTTGATAATGCCGAAGTTATAATTTTCTGGAATAACACGCTTAACGATCAAATCTTCTTGTTTCAGGGACGGTGCGTTGTAGCCCTTTGGAAAGGTCATCGTATACCGAGCCGGGGTGCGGTCGGAATACCCCAGCAGATAAAGAGCAGTATCATGCGAATAGATACCGCGGCCGTACTTTTGCTGCAAAAGGTAAAAATCATCTTCCCATGCGTTACTCTGCACATACAGACCTCGCCCAAAACGGTATAGTTCTCCGCGCTCGACGAAATCATGCAGATAGCCTCGATGCAGACCGGCGTTCGTCAGCTGTGCAGTTGTGATGATACCGTTAGGAGAAGATCGAACCAGTTTCTCTACTCTATCTATGTTGTTCATGCTATCACCTCGCTCAACATTCACACATTATATTATATAGAAATAATGTGTATTAGTCAACAGCTGATTGACATTCACACATTACTTTATAACAAAATAATGTATTATCGTCAAGCAAAGCGCATAGACAAATTAGAATATAGTATCAATATAAAATTTGTGTAGAGATAATACACAATACATATAGTGGTTCGAACGCGAACTGCGGCTGTTGATCGGGAATCGGGACAACTGCGAAAAGATCATGCAGACCAACGACCGGCTCACGCTCGGGAATTACAACGGCATCAAGGTTGAAAACCTGACGGCTGGCTAATGGAGGCGGTATAAAAATATCTGCGTGTAATTGCTAGATATGATGCGAGTCTGTCTCAAAACCTTTGAGTTTTAGGTATCACTCCGATCTCGTATCCGTTCAGGCGTTTAATAGGATGACGTCACACTCGAATAACCTTCGATTGCCATATCGCGTTCGTATGCACCGATAATTCCGGAAGGCGTCTCCTGCCTGGTCTCCACATCGCGCACTTCCGCCATCCCCTTGACTTCGCACGAACGGGAGTGTTTCAGTATACACATTGTGTATGTGTATTGTGTATGTGTATGATTTCCCGCTGCTTTCCCGATACATAAATCTGTTCTGTGCCGCAGAAAATAGGACTGCACCGATTGCGCGGTCAAAGCTGATATGCTACAATGATATTACTAAAAAACGTGCATGGCACAAAAAATAGGAGTGATCGCATGGAGATCCGGCGAGAGGCATATCTGAACCAACTGATCGAGCGCAGGGACAACGGCATGATCAAGATCGTCACCGGCATACGGCGCTGCGGAAAATCCTATCTGCTGTTCACCATATTCAAGCGGTATCTACTTGAAAGCGGCGTTCCGGAGGATCATATTATCGAGATCGCTTTGGACGGCATTGAGAACGAGGAGCTGCGCGACCCCAAGGTATGCTTCCGCTATATCACGGATGCCATGCGCGGCGACGGGCCGTATTATCTTCTGCTCGATGAAGTGCAGTTCATGCCCCGGTTTGAGGAAGTTCTGAACAGCTTGCTGCGCATGAGCAATATCGACGTCTATGTGACCGGCAGCAACTCCAAGTTTCTTTCCAGCGACATCGTGACCGAATTTCGCGGCCGCGGTGACGAGATACGCATTCATCCGCTGTCGTTTGCAGAGTTCTATTCGGTCTGGGACGGCGACTTTGACGATGCCTGGGACGAATATATGCTCTACGGCGGTCTGCCGCAGGTGGTGAATTTTCAAAGCGAGCGACAGAAGGCAGACTATCTGAAAAACATCTTTGCTAACGTCTATCTGAAGGATGTAATCGAGCGCAACCGCATTCAGAACGATGCGGAGATCAACATTCTGGTTGACGTTCTGGCATCTGCGATCGGCGCGCCGACCAACCCGTCTAAAATTGCAAACACCTTTGCAAGCGAGCGCCAGATGAGCTACACCAACAAGACCATTTCACAGCACATTGATTTTCTGGCAGATGCTTTTCTGATCGAGAAGGCGCAGCGCTATGACATTAAAGGGCGCAAGTATATCGGTGCCAATCTCAAATATTACTTCACCGACCTCGGTCTGCGCAACGCCCGGCTGAATTTCCGTCAGCAGGAGCCGACTCACATCATGGAGAACATCGTTTATAACGAGCTGTGCATTCGCGGGTATCATGTCGATGTGGGCATCGTTGAGGCGTTCGGCAAGGATAGCAGCGGCAAACGCCTGCGTAAGCAGCTCGAAGTCGATTTCGTCGTCAATCAGGCGAGTCAGCGATATTATATCCAGGTCGCCTACGACCTCACCTCGGAGGAGAAGCAGGCGCAGGAGTTCAACTCGCTCCGCCACATCCCGGACTCGTTCAAGAAAATCGTCATCGTAAACGGCGTCCGCAAACCGTGGCGCAACGATGAAGGCTTCGTTATCATGGGCATGAAGTATTTTCTGCTGAACGCGGACAGTCTGGAGTTTTAAGAAAATCCGATGTATCAAAAAAAGGCGCTGCTCTTTCCTGCCTTGCGGCACCTTTTGTTTTTGTGGTCCCTCACCGCATGATTGATGAAATGAGCGATACCGCGAAGGCGGACATTGGGCATATATATTGAATTTTGAACCCTGCCCTCGATTTTGGGATCCATATTTTGAAACCTAAAAGACGCAAATCATGCGGTAAAAAATGCCCTCCCACAAAGGCGGTAGTACCGTCTATGTGAGAGGGCAAAATAAAACTACGATTTTATTATCATTTGGCTTAATAATCGGATAAAACCGCGTAAAAAGCTGCCGAAAGGGCTTTCTGTGGTGACCATTCACTGCAAATCACCGCGCTGCTGCCGAGACGGACAAGCAAGCCGGACTGTCGTGTTTCTATCTGCGGAAGCTTACCAAAATGGTAGCGGCGCTGTATCTATGTGTATTTTACGCTTTTTTGAACGTTATTCAAGAATGTTGTGTATGTGTATACTAGGTCTGTCTACGTTTCTACCGCTCTTTCAGATACGAATAGACCTCGTCCCATTCCTGTTCGGTAGTATCCTTATGCGGCATTTGCGCCAGCAACAACTTCAGCTGCTCGTGTTTCTCTCCGTCCAGAAAAGGCAGATCGGACACATACTCACACCCCAGATGCAGGCACAGCTGTTTCAGTATCATATTCGGTGTTCGGCGCAGCGGCAAAGGATGAAAAGCAAGATCGTTCCTTGAACTGCCCCCCAAAAGTTATACAATCTTTCAAAGTAAAAATTATTCAAGCTGCCGAAAGGGCTTGTTGTCTGTGAACCGCAGGCGGCAAGCCCTTCAATTTTGCCTTGATTCTGCGATTGTTGTAATAGTCCAGATAATCAATGAGTTCCTGCTTGAAGTGCTCCATAATCCTGCCGTGGCTGTTCACTTCAAATCTCCGTCCGGTTTCACTGTAGCTCAATTTCTCATTGAGCATCGTTTCGACTACCAGCTTCTTAAACTCCGGCGTGTACCGTTTGTTCGGTTTTCCTCTTGATATAATAAATCACCCCATCTGTTAGATAGTATATCATACTGTCTAACAAATGGGGTGCTGTTCAGAAACGTTTTAACTTTATAACTTTTTCGAAAAGATGGAACTGTAGCAGATAGGGAATGCCCATTCAGCGTTTGTTTTTTTTGCTTCTGCAGAAGCGTTTTTTGAATTTCTGTCAGATATTCACTTGGAAACGTTGCGTGATATCTGGTCGAATGCTATACTGAAGACAACATATATTTCATGGTGTTCTGATGCGCCCATACTATGGATCGGTTCATGGAGGCTATGCGGGAGCTGTACCGCTGCTGATGAGGTATGCAAAATGGCGAACGGTTTTATAAATAGCGTAAAACCGAAAGAGGGCATTTTTGAGAAGTTATCTTGCGGTTTTTGTATAATACTCGGGCAAGGCTGACAGATGTAGCGAGATTTCCTACTGTAGTTAACCATGCTTTGAGCCTTTGCGTGTTGAGTAGAATTTTAAAAAATTATAAGTAAAGTTTACTTAACAAAAACCTGCAAACATGTTATAATAAAATCATATAAGTGGATGGAGGAGGGGGAGCTGTGACAATTCGAGAAATTGCAGAAAAATTGGGTGTATCACCGGCAGCAGTATCGCTTGTGTTAAATAATAAGCCTGGCGTAGGAGAAAAACGGCGACAGCTCATACAAAATGCCCTGCGGGAAAATGGATATCAATTGCGTTTTCCTGAAAAAAAAATACTTTCTCAGCAGATTTGTATTATTAAATGCCGTGCTTCTCATCAGAATGATGAGTTTTCCATTCTTGTATTGGACGCCATTGAGGAATATGCGAACCGTGCCGGCTATACCGTATCATTGGTGAATATCACCAATGATACATATGAACAAAAAATTGCAGCATTGGATTTGGAAAACCTGTGTGGAATCATTTTTTTTGCAAGCGATATGCAAGAAAAATGCTTACAGTATACCATGCGTATTCCGCTGCCCAAGGTATATTTGGATGGCTGCTTTTCTGATCGCTCTATAAATACGGTTAATATTGATCAGCGGTTAATTGCTAATATGGCAGCAGAACATTTGCATAAACTCGGCCATGTTGATATTGGCTATTTACGGTGTGTGCCAACTCGTAGCGATCTTAAACAACGCTTTATTTTTTTTAAAGCAGCTGCCGAACGATTGGGCTTGAATATTATGGACAACTTCGTATTTGACATTAATAGTACATCAGAAAATGTAGAGCGAGTAATCATACCAGCGTTTACAGATTCATCCTTGCATCCAAGTGCAATTTTTTGTGAAAGCGATGTAATTGCAGCAAAATGCATTCAAAATTTACTCCAATTAGGAATTTCTGTTCCGGAAGACATATCTGTAATAGGAATTGATAATACCCGGATTGCGCTATTCTCTTCTCCGACCTTGACCGTAATTGATGTTAATGCACGCGAATTAGGACGAATGGCGATAGATCGTTTGCAGCAGATTCTTGCAGATCCGTCGCGGGCTATAGTGCATAGTTACATCGAGCCATTTTTAGTGCAGCGAGAATCTACCTGTAGAAAAAGAGCATAAAATGGAGATGCATCATATATGGTGCATCTCCATTTTCTTATTCTGAAAGCAGATTACAACATTGGATGATTAAACGAAAATAATTTAAAACTATTGTTCAATTGAACGATTGTGTTTAGCTTGTTTAGCTATTATACTAAATACATAAGTTAAAGATAAGTAAATTACAAATAGATCGGAGGAATATCACATGACAGTACTTCAAGTTGGTGTGATTGGAACCGGAGCAATCGGTCGGACACATATCGAAAGATTGACCAATCACGTTACGGGCGCACGCGTTGTTGCAGTATCCGATATCAATCAGGAGACTGCACAAAGTGTTGCAGCACAGTACGGGGCCAAGTGCTATGCACAGGGCGAGGATTTGATTCGTGATCCTGAGGTGCAGGCTGTTGTAGTTTGCTCGTGGGATCCGACACATGAAAAATATGTACTGGCTGCGATTGAAGCAGGTAAATTTGTTTTCTGTGAAAAGCCTTTAGCAGAAACCGCAGATAGTTGCCGAAATATTGTTAAGCAGGAAATGGAAAGCGGAAAACATTTGGTTCAAGTCGGTTTTATGCGGCGATTTGATACCGATTATCGCGCAATGAAGGCTCGACTGGATTCCGGCAGCATGGGAGCGCCATTGATGGCACATTGTGTCCATCGCAATGCAACTTCAAATTCGCAGTATGAAACGAAAGTTAACGTAACGGGTACTGCGATTCATGAGATTGATGTTATGCGCTGGCTGTTAAATGATGATATCGTAGCCGCAAAAATTGTTCAGCCACGTGTATCTAAGTATGTGAAAAACGGGCAAAAAGATCCGCAGATCATCGTATTTCAGACGAAAACCGGTATCATTATCGATGTAGAAACTTTTCTGCATTGTCAATATGGATATGATATTCAGTGCGAAGTAGTCGGCGAAGAGGGAACTATCCGTCTGCCGGATCCCGCACAGGTAATTGTTCGTCAAAAAGCAAAGTGCAGTTTTGATATTTTGGAGGATTGGCGATATCGCTTTATTGATGCATATAATATTGAATTCCAAAGCTGGGTCAACAACACGAAGGCTGGCATCGTAGATGGACCGACTGCATGGGACGGTTACGCTGCGATCGCAGTAGCAGAAGCCTGCCTGAAATCTCGAGAAACCGGTAAATGGGAAGCAGTGCATATTGAAGAAACACCGGAATTTTACCTTATATAATATCAGTTATTCTCCGCAGATGCGGACAAGAAGATAAAGAGAAATGAGAAAGGACGAGTATTATGAAATTAACGAAACGTTTACTGGCAGTCACTTTGGCAGGTGGACTTCTCGCAGGTGCTTTGACTGGCTGCGGAAACGCATCTACACCAGCGGAAAACAGTCAGGCGGATAGCAGCACTTCTAAGAGCGATAATCTGAAGATTAGTGTTATTTTAAACACGCTGTCTTCGGAATATTGGGGATATGTTTCGGCTGGTGCTAAAGCATACGGTCAGGAACATGGTATAGAGGTCAATGTGCAGGGTCCTCCGTCTGAAACATCGTATGATGAGCAGCAGAATATGATTGAAACCACGCTGACATCAGGCGATTACGATGGTATGGTCATTTCTGCATTGCAAGCTGATACCGCAAAAACACTCGTTTCAGGCTCGAAACTTCCAATTGTATCGGTAAACAGCCGTTTGGATGCACCAGAAAGTTTAAGTTTTGTGGGCACTGGTAACGAAGCTGCAGCAGCCGAAGGTGCTAAAGCAGCTGTTGAATTAGCAAAGGCTCGCGGTTGGACAGAAATTAAGGCAATTAATATCGCAGGTGTACAGGGTGATCCCACCCATGCTGAACGTACAAACGGTTTTAAGGAAGGCGTCGAAAACGCAGGCGGCACATTCCTGAGCAATGAAACGCAGTATGCGGATTCTCTGGCGGATAAGGCAGTTACCTCCATGGAAGGCATTATGCAGATGCATCCGGAAGGTATCGCTATTATCCTTTGCAATAATGACGATATGGCTATTGCAGCAGCAAGAACCGCGCAAAGCAACGCAGCATATAAGAATACTGTTTTCTGTGGTTTTGATGGCATTCAGTCGGCTTGCGAAAGCATTATTGAGGGCGTAGAAACGATGTCTGTTGCACAGGATCCCTATGGTATGGGTTATAAATCTGTTGAAGCATGCGTTAAAGCAATCAATGGAGAAAAGCTGGACGAGTTTATTGATACCGGTTGTTCTGTTATTACCCAGGATAATGCACAGAAGCAGTTGGATACGCTGAAGGGTTATTTGAAATAAGGTTTTACAACTCTCTCTTTTCTGATAATGAAGTCCCTTTTAGGGACTTCATTATCACATTATATGAATATAGTCGTATTGGTTTGATACTGCACAGATATCCGACTATAAATTTTACACATGTGGCAAGAGGTGCGTTATGAAAATTAAAATTGGTTTAGTTGGTTTAGGCGAGGCTGTACAAGCACTTCATATGCCAGCATTAGAGCAGCTCCGGGATCGTTATGAAGTAACGGCTGTAGCCGATGCTTCGCGTGGGACAACTGATTATATTGCAGAAACATTTCATATTCCGCATCGCTTTTATGATGCGGATGAGTTGCTGTGCAGTGATACGGTTGATGCCGTTATTTTATGCAGTCCGGATGCTTATCACGCACAGCAGGTGCAGACTGCATTGCAGAATGGCAAGCATGTTTTTCTGGAAAAGCCAGCAGCATTGTGCTTGGAAGATTTGGAAGATATGATTGATGTAGCAGAAAAACACCGTGATTTGACAGCAATGGTTGGCTATGTACGCCGATATGCGGATCCATTTCGTAAACTGAAGCAGTTATTAGCAGAAGATCCTCGCCCGGTAGAGTATCTGCGGTGTCGTACGCTGGTATGCGAAGCACCGTTTTATTTGAAACAAACACGAGGAATTTTCCGAGGGAAAGATATTTCACCAGAAATGATTTCTGAAGGTAAACAACTTCGAACTGAGCAAATGAAAAAAGCATTAGGAGAAAATCCATCTGATGCACTGCAGAATACTTATACTTATGTAAACTGTTCCGGTGTCCATATTCTGTCAGCTGTGCGTGATCTGGTCGGTTCGCCAAAGCGAGTCGCACGTTCTTTTGCAACGAATGAAGGAAAGCGTATTGCTGCACTGTTGGAATACGATAATTTTATGGGCGTATTTGAATATGTCAATGACCAGTCTGTTGCTGCCTTCGACGAGGCCATTGAGATCTTTCAAGGCAATCGAAAGTTTCTGCTGAAATTTGAAAGTCCCTACATTCGTAATCTGCCGGTAACATTAGAGATGACAGAAACAATCGGACTGGAAAATAAAAAAACGATTTTCGGACCTTGGTACACGGATAATTTCCGCAATGAACTGATCGAATTTGCAAATTGTATTACCAACAAAACATCTCCGATGACTCCTCTGGCAGACGCGCGCGCAGATTTGCTGCTGGCACAGGAAATAGCGCAAAAGAGCATTGATTGATGGGGGATTGCAGATGAAAAAACTGATATACGGAATGGTCGGTGGCGGCATTGGTTCCTATATTGGTGCAATGCACCGCCGGGCTATTGCATTGGACGGGACGGCTGAATTAGTTGCAGGCTGTTTCTCTCAGACGCGTGAAAAAAGCTTACAATTAGCTGAGCAGTTATATGTAGAACCCGAACGAGTCTATGCAGATTACGAGACGATGGCTCAAGCAGAGGCTGCACGCGAAAACGGCATTGATTTTGTCGTTGTATGCACGCCGAACAGCTCTCACTATGTGATTTGCCGTGCTTTTCTGAATGCGGGAATCCATGTAGTTTGCGATAAACCATTGACCATTGAAAAGCAACAGGCTGTAGCGTTAAAGCAGTTGGCCGATGCTAAAAATTTGATTTTGGCAGTAACCTATTCTTATACGGGACATGTGACCTTGCGTGCAGCCAAGGAAATGATTGCAGCCGGAGCAATCGGCAATATCCGCATGATTATGGCGGAATATCCATTAGGCTGGCTGTCTAAAGCCGGCGCGGGCGGAAAACAGGCCTGGCGCTTGGACCCGACGCAAAGCGGTAAATCTGCCTGTATGGCAGATATCGGTACCCATATCGAAAATGCGGTACATACCATGACTGGTCTGAAAATTAAGCGCTTACTTGGCAAGCTGGATACAATGGTTGAGGGCCGGCAATTAGATGATAACGGCGTTGTTTTATGTGAATATGAAAATGGTGCAACCGGTGTATATTGGGCATCTGTTGTAGCTACGGGCATGGATAATGCTTTAAAAATTCGTGTTTTTGGTGATAAGGGAACCATAGAGTGGGAGCAGGAAAACTGCGAAGAACTGGTATTAATCGATGAAAACGATACCAAGCATATCTATAAACGCGGTTCTGCACTGCTGCCTCAAAGCGCAGCACAGGAATGCCGTACACCCGCAGGTCATCCGGAAGGATATTTGGAGGCACTTGGTAATCTGTACTGTAATATTGCGCGAGCAATTCGTCAGGGAAACTCCGAAAATTGTCTGTTCCCTAATGCTGATGATGGTATTGAAGCAATAAGTTTTGTCGATAAGGTAGTAGAAAGTCATCTAAAAGGGAATATATGGATTTGTATGGAGGATTGAAGATGGCAGAAATTAAAATCGGTCTGATCGGCGCTGGCTGGATGGGCAAGGCACACACCACCGCATTCCACAATGCACGCATGATCTTCGGCGATGATATGCCGGTATTTGAGCTGGTAAGCGACGTCAGCGAGGACGCAGTAGCAAAGTTCGCCAAGGACATGGGCTACAACCGCTACACCACCAACTGGATGGACGTTGTTACCGATCCCGAAATCGACCTGGTTGACGTTGCAACCCCGAACTGCATGCACTACGAGATGGCAAAGGCTGCTCTCGAGCACGGCAAGCATGTTTTCTGCGAGAAGCCGCTGTCGCTGTCTGCGGAGCAGTCCCGCGAGCTGGCTGATCTGGCTAAGGAAAAGGGCGTAGTCAACTACTGCGGTTTCTCCAACATCATGAACCCGGCAAACCAGTACGTTGCAGAGCTGGTTAAGTCCGGCAAGCTGGGCAAGATCATGCGCGTACACGCTACCTACGATCAGGACATGCTGCTTGACCCGTCCATTCCGAT
>NZ_JAQEHY010000017.1:0-49468 GCF_027665985.1 Butyricicoccus sp. AM78-15b2TA | reverse complement strand
CAGGTTGAGAAAGACACGGAAGAAAAAATCCTCTGCCGTTCCCCTATTTCGCAGCGGTCACATGTAGGCAATCTGCGCCAGACTATCCAAGGGAAAGGGGTGATTCACAAGAGGGTGGAAACCGTAGGTGTCTACCCTCTTGTGCCCCCGCCGGGTAGGCGCACGCCCCGCTGAGGTTCAGCGAAAAAGACTGCCGCCCGGATAGGGTGAACCGCGTGCGCGGTTCAAGTACCCCGCTGGGTCTGTGCTGAAAAAAGCTGCCGCCCGGAAGGGGCGAACACGCTGACGCAGTTCGGGCACCCCGCTCAGCCGGTGCTGAAAAAAGCTGCCGCCCGGAAGGGGCGAACACGCTGACGCAGTTCGGGCACCCCGCTCAGCCGGTGCTGAAAAAAACTGCCGCCCAAACCGGGGCAAAAAGCCGCCGTTTGTTAACAGTATATCCCTTGTATTTTCCCGTCTGGCTTGGTACAATAAGCTTGTAAGAGAAAGGAGGCGTTTACAATGAAACGCTCAAAAGTTATTATAGCCGTAATTGCGATCATTGCAGTAGTCGCCGCAGCCTGTGTATATGGATATATCCGCAGCAAGCCCGCCGATGAGCCGGAAAAGCCTTCTGTTACCAAGCCGGAGAACCCGACCACGCCGGACGACAGCAATTCCGGCAAACCGTCCGATTCCAAGACCGATAAACCTGCCGTACAGCCGGAAAACCCCAATCCGAGCGGCACGGAGTCGGTCACGATCTACGTTCCGGATGAACAGGGTGAAACACTCACGCCGACCGGCGCAGACGCGAAGGACGACTCCGACCAGTCGCTCGTGGACGCACTCATCGCCGCAGGCTCGCTGCCCGATGGCGTCAAGGTGCAGTCCTCGTCACTCGAGAACGGCACGCTCACGCTCGACATGAATGCCGCCTTCGGCGAGGCGATCCGCGCCTCCGGCACCGCCGGTGAAACGCTCAAGATCTACGCACTGGTCAACACGTTCGCGCAGGCGCGCGGCGCAACCGCTGTGCTCATCACCGTGGACGGCAAGGTGCTCGAAAGCGGACACGAAGTCTACGATTACGCGATCGAGCCAAACAACTGACCCGCAAAAGAAAAGCTCCGAAACACCTGTTTCGGAGCTTTTTCTTACTTATTCATCATTTTCAGGAACTTTTCCTTGATATGCGCGGCAGCCGCGCACGGATCGTCCGCCTTCATGACAGCAGAGACCACGGCGATGCCCTTGATGGGGCTGTCAGCCAGCACGTCCATGTTATCCGCGTTCAGGCCGCCGATGGCAACCACCGGAATCGGGACCGCACGGCACACATCGTTCAGCACGGAGACCGGCGTAACCTTGGTGGTAACGTGGGTAGTCGTCGGGTAAATGGCGCCGGTGCCGAGGTAATCCGCGCCGTCGTTGTACGCGGCAACGGCTGCTTCGACCGTCTTGGCGGTCGCGCCAACGATCTTATCCGGGCCGAGCAGCCTGCGGCAGACCGCCACCGGCAGGTCGCTCGCGCCGACATGCACGCCGGCCGCATCGCAGGCAATGGCAACATCCACGCGGTCGTCGATGATGAGCGGCACGCTGTAGCGGTCGGTGACGGACTTGACCTGCTGCGCCAGCTCAAGGTAGCTGCGTCCGCCGGTGTCCTTCTCGCGGAGCTGAATGAGCGTTGCACCGCCCCTGCACGCCTCGTCCACCGCGCGGAGCAGGGTTTCGGTGGTGTGGTAGGTACTGTCCGTAATGACATATAATGTAGGATCAAACTGCATGATAATACTCCTTTTTTGAACTTATTGTGCCGTTTCGCATTCTTTTACCGTCTTACGAATGAAAAACAGGCTAATGACATCAACAACGTAAATAAACTGGGAAATGACCTGCCGGACTGCGGTTCCGGTGCCGATTGCACCCTGTTTCCGCGCATACAGGATGAGCGCAATGCAGTAGCCGGACGAGGCTATCATGGCAAACCAGGCAACCAGAATTTGTAAGAGCACGACCGGCAGCGTCATCGGGAAAATCAGCGTAAACATGCCGTAAATCATGCCGAAAAAGAAATTCAGCAGGAACATTGGAATCGCGATGCACTTCATTGCAATGATGCAGCGCCACAGCGTCTGCCGCACCGCCGGGTCGGACAGCCGCCTGTACATCACAGCAGCGCAAATCAGATTGCAGATTGCCAACGGCCCAATAAGCAGCCAGAACAGGAATAATCCCATCTGAAATATGTCCTTATCCGTTCCTTGCGCCACAAAAGCGCACAGAAATTCGCCTGCATACGACAGCGCCAGACCGACAAAGCAAACGATTTCGCAGATGCTAAAAAACTTTGCAGCCTTCATCCCCTCTCCCCTTTCACTTAAGGCAACACCGCACAATTAAAGCTGCGGCGCTTTGCGGAAATTTTGTGCCCTGACTTTGTTGCGATTTCACGGTAATACGTCAAGTATTACCGCAAAACCGCGCCTCGTCAGTGCGCAAAATTTACTCGCAAATCGCTCTTGTCCAATTATGCGGTATTGCCTTAATTTTCATCAATTTATTTTCACGATAAGCAAATCCTGTTCTTCCCCGAGTTCACCGAGCGCGGTGCCGTCCGGCTGAAACGCCATGCTGTGCCCGACGAATTTTCCGGGCGCATACTGGTCTGCGCCGAGCACGGTCAGGCCGTTCTCGATGGCTCGCGCGCACAGAAGGGTGCGCCAGTGCAGCAGCTTGTTCTCGCCCTGCACCCAGCCCGCCGGAACGAACAGCGTCTCGGCGCCGCGCGCCTTCTGCTCGGCAGCCAGCGCCGGAAACCGCAGCTCGAAGCAGGTAATGATACCCAGTTTTCCGGCGGGTGTCTCGATGGGCGAAAACGGCTTGTCCCCTGCCCGGCACTCATCGGATTCCCGATAGCCGAACGCATCGTACAAACGGTTCTTGCGGTGCGTTCCGCGCAGGCTGCCGCGGTCATCAAGAACCGCAATCGTGTTGTACGGCAGACCGTCCGTGCGCTCGTACATGCCTGCGGCAATCCACAGGCCGTATCTCCTGCAAAGCTCACCGAGCGCAATAATGAACGGGCCGTCACACGGCTCTGCGGCCTCGATATTTTTCGACCGTGCGTTCACTTTTGCGTAATACATGCTGTATTCCGGCAAAAACAGCATTTTTGCTCCATTTTCCGACGACATTTGTGCAAGGCGTTCTATTTCCCTGAGATTGGCATTTTTGTCCTCTCCGGCGCTGAACTGCCCGATGGCAACCGTGCTCACGCCTCTCTCCAGCCCTTGCAGATGTCCACCCATGCCTTGAAACCGGAGAATTTCTCCAGTTCTGGGATGGTGACCTCGATGGCTGAGTTGGACGAGCCGCACGCCGGGAATACCGTCTCGAACCGTCGGAGCGATTCATCGAGATAGACCGTCACGCCGCCATTCACGCCGAACGGGCACACACCGCCGACCGCATGACCGATCTCCGTCTCGACCTCCTCAAACGCGAGCATCCGCGCCTTGCAGCCGAACCGCGCCTTGTACTTCGGGTTGTCGATCTTGGTGTCGCCTGCCGCAACGATGAGGATCACGCCGTCATTCGTGCGGAACGACAGCGTTTTTGCGATGCGTGCCGGTTCGCAGTGGGCAGCTTCGGCGGCCAGCTCCACGGTCGCGCTGGACACCGGGAATTCGATCACGCGATCCTCTGCGCCGAACTGACGCAGATACGCTTTTGCTTTTTCGATGGACATGGATCTCAATCTCCTTCTGTCTGCTGCGGGATATCGTCGATCATGCTTTCGCACAGCCGACGTAAATAATTTGCAATTTCGCTGAGCGCAAGGCATGTGCACAGCCGCTCCTCCGGGTCGTCCGGCGTCTCGGGCAGCTGGGCAGTCAGCAGCGGCGGAATGGCTTCGCGCATGCGCTTCTTGTCCGCGAGCAAATGCTCGTAGCACGCCGCAAAGTCCACATCGTCCCGACCGGTCAGCGCCTTCACATCGTTTAAGCGCAGCGTCTGCTTCAAATGGTACACGCAGAGCAGCTGCATGATCTGCTGGCGCGTGTATTTTTTGCCCTTCACCGGCGTCATAAGCCCTTCCTTGACGTAGTTGTTGACCATGGTTTTTGTCAGCAGCTTGTCCTCCGGCGTGCGCTTGCTGCCTGATAAACACTGATCGAACAGCGTCAGCACCTGATCCATATACAGGTCAAGCTGCGGCACCTCGTCGGGCATGATATCGCGGTCGGCAAAGACCGCTTCTATGGTTTTCTCCAGCCGCGGCATGGCGTTCACCTCATCTTTTTACAAAATATTAACAACTGCGGTACCGAACGGAAACACGCAATTTTTCGTCTGTCCGTGCGGTCTGCAACGCTATTATTATAAGCCTTTTGCGCGCTTCACGCAAGAGTTATGCCGCTCGACAAACCCACTATATTATGGTATACTGAACGTACAATAAGCGGTAGGAGGCTTACATATGAAAAAATTCTGGCAACGCCTGGTCCTTTTCGGACTGACAGGTGCATTTTTTGTATCCTGTATCAGCTGCAGCGCGGCAAATACTGCCTCGAAGGTTCCGATTCTGATGTATCACAACCTGACGAACGACCCGTCCGCCGTGACGAGCATGACCATCACCGGCGAGCGGTTTCAGGAGGACATGGAATATCTGGAATACAACGGCTACACGCCGCTGCTCTCCTCGGATTTGATCGACATCCGAGCCGGAAGGGAGTCCATGCCCGAGCGGCCGGTCATGATCACCTTTGACGACGGTTATCGCTCCAATTACGATATTGCGTACCCGATTCTGCAGAAAACCGGCATGAAGGCCGTCATTGCACTGATCGGCAAAAGCATCCGCGCAAACGACAACACGGAAGCGAACCGCTTTTTCCTCAAGTGGGATGAGGCAGCCGAAATGGCCGACAGTGGTCTGGTAGAACTGGGTTCTCACACCTACAACCTGCACAACCCGCAGTACGGCGGACTGACCGCACCGGACGGCATCAACGGCATCCAGCGGCTGAAGGGCGAGTCGCAGGCGGCGTATAACAAGCGCGTCGGCGAGGACCTCAAGCAGAGCATCGACCTCATCACGCAAAATACCAGCCAGAAAAACGTGCTGTTTTTCGCATATCCGTTCGGCGCGCGCGATGCGTGGATGCAGCCGCTGCTGCAGAAAAACGGTATCCAGGTCAGCGTGCTGACCAACACCGGAACGGCGTCTATTCAGCGCAAATTGACCGATCTGCCGCGTTATCGCATCACGATGGACACCAAACTGAGCGATATTCTTCCGGCGAACCCGAACGCCTCGCACGATATTACCGTGCGGGCGCACATGCCGACCATGATCAAGAATGAGAAAATCCGGCAGGAAGTCGCCCGGCACCTTCCCGCACAGGAGAGAACCATAAAGATTCCGAAATCGTATACCTGATTTTTCAAGCACTGTCTTTGATTAACAAAGACGGTGCTTTTTTCATGGTGACAATTTGGAGAAAGCACTTGCAATTTTCGGAAAATGTGGTATCATAACAGATGTGATATAGTTTTTAACTCTACATAGCAAAAGGAGGAGTTTGTATGCCACGTGCATTTCTCAAGGCCCGCGAGCCGTTTTCCAGTTACTCTCATTTCATCGGTGCGGTGCTCAGCGGCGCCGGACTGTTCGTGCTGCTCGTGCGGCTGCTGTTCGATTCTTCCGTCACCGGCTCGCTGGCGGCGGCTGCCGTGGTGTTCTGCCTGTCGCTGATCGCGCTGTACTCCGCAAGCAGCGTGTACCATTTCTCCGGCCGCGGCGAAGCCGTCCTGCGGCGGCTGAAAAAACTCGACCACAGCATGATCTATGTGCTGATCGCGGGCAGCTATACGCCGATTATTCTCAAATTCATGCCTGCGCCGCGCAGCTATGTCTTTCTCGGCGTGATCTGGCTGATTGCGCTGACCGGCATTGCCATCAAGCTGCTGTGGATTGACGCGCCGCGTCTCATCGGCACCGCGCTGTACCTCGCGCTCGGTTGGGCGATTGCGTTTGATTTCGGGGTTGTGCTGTCCATGCCCGCGCCTGCCATTGCCCTGCTGGCTGCCGGAGGTCTGTCGTATACGGTCGGCGGCGTGATCTATATCGCCAAAAAGCCGAATTTAGGAAAAATGATCGGGTTTCATGAGCTGTTTCATCTGTTCGTAATCGTCGGCAGCGTTTGTCATTATCTGATGGTGTTTCTTTATGTACTATAACAAACGAGCCGTGAATCTTCATGTGATTCACGGCTCGTTTTTGTTTTCATCCGCACCCGGCAAACCATTTTTATTACTGCTATGGCGGAACACTCCATAATTCGGATACTTTATCCACGGATAATCCGGCTCTGTACCATAACTATTCCGTATATATTTTTCTAACTCCGTTCGATTCATACTGCCATCTCCATTCCCCGGTTTATATTACTCTCCGTATCGCCTGCACTCTTTTCAAAATCTCCTCCCATATATTATTCAAAAAAGTACTTCTTACCGATTGACAAAAATATAAATTTACAATATACTCTTAATTAAGAAGTAATACTAATAAAGGAGGTGCATTTTATGCAGACCAGAAACACCATTCAGCGTCAGATTGTATTGCAGGCAGTGAATCAGCTGCACAACCACCCTACCGCAGATGCGATTTATGCCTTTATCGCGGCGCAGCACCCGACCATCAGCAAGGCCACGGTTTACCGCAATCTGAACCAGCTGGCAGCTCAGGGCGAGATTTTGCGCGTGCCTGTGCCGACCGGTGCCGATCACTTTGATTTCAACATCAAGCCGCATTATCATGTGCGGTGCACCAAGTGCGGCGGCGTTTTTGATGTATTTATGCCGCCTGTCACCGATCTCATCGACCGCGTGGAGGATTCCTCCGGCGTGGAGCTGCATCGGTACGAAATTCTGTTCGAGGGTATTTGCAGCGCTTGCAGGAAAGACTAAAAGAGTAGTCAGAACGGTCTGACCGTCAAAAGAGACAGGAAGAATAGGAAAAACGGAGAAAGGATAACTATTATGGCAGAACTCAAGGGCACCCGCACCGAAGCAAACCTGCAGACCGCATTTGCAGGCGAATCCATGGCACGCAATAAGTACACGTTCTTTGCCTCCAAGGCGAAAAAGGACGGCTATGTGCAGATTGCGAAAATCTTCGAGGAAACCGCCGCAAACGAGAAGGAGCACGCGAAAATCTGGTTCAAGCTGCTCAACGGCGGCATTGATGACACTGCAGCCAACCTCAAGGCTGCCGCAGAGGGCGAAAACTACGAGTGGACCGATATGTATGCCACCTTCGCCAAGGAGGCGCGTGAGGAGGGCTTCGACCATACCGCAGACCTGTTCGAGATGGTCGGCGCGATCGAAAAGGAGCACGAGGAACGCTACCGCAGGCTGCTCAGGAATGTCGAGGACAAGCTGGTCTTTTCCCGCGACGGCGACTGTGTATGGCAGTGCTCCAACTGCGGACATATCGTGGTTGGCAGACAGGCGCCGGAGGTCTGCCCGGTTTGTGCACATCCTAAAGCCTACTTTGAACTCAAGGCTGACAATTATTAACCTTTGCACCGTCTATCCCGTAGGGGAGCACAGTGTGCTCCCGCATTTCGGTTAAACGAGTGCGTGGGCGAACCATGTTCGCCCCTACGGTTACGCATGTGCAGATGATTTACACGGTATCACCGTCCATTAACGTAAGATATTGCATCATGTTGATACCATGAAACACAAAAACAGGGAGAAACACTTGTTTCTCCCTGTTTCTATTTAGTTTGCGGAGCGTACCGCGTCTTTCATGCTCTTAACGTACGCCTTAACGTGCGGCACGCACTCCATGCCCATGAGAGCGGCAGCGGTCGCGGTCGCAACACCGTGCTGACCGGCGCCGGTCTCTGCGATCAGACGGGTCTTGCCCATCTTTTTCGCCAGCAGTGCCTGACCAAGCACGTTGTTGATCTTATGGGCGCCGGTGTGGTTCAAATCCTCGCGTTTGAGGTAGATCTTCGCACCGCCGAGGTCGTTTGTCATATGCTCCGCAAAGTACAGCCGCGACGGACGGCCTGCGTAGTTGTTCAGCAGCTCGGTCAGCTCTGCGTTGAATGCCGGATCGTTCTTATAGTGGTTGTAGGCTTCCTCCAACTCGATCACCGCGTTCATCAGCGTTTCCGGCATGTACTGACCGCCGTGTACGCCAAAACGTCCCTTGCTCATTGGTTTGCTCCTTTCACAAGCGCCGATACGCGGCGCATCTTGTCCATATCCTTTACACCGTCCGTTTCGATGCCGCTGGACAGGTCGAGCGCATACGCGCCGGTCTGTGCGGCTCTTTGGACGTTGGTTTCATTCAGCCCGCCCGCGAGAAAATACGGGTGGTTTACCTCGCCTATCAGCGACCAGTCGAACGTCTTGCCGCTGCCGCCGTAGGCGTGCTTTACATAGGTATCCAGCAGCAGATAATCCACCGGCAGGGTGTCCGCCTGCTCAATGTCGCGGTGGGTCTCCACGCGCACCGCGTAGACGATGGGCGCGCTTGTCAGCTTTCGCAGCTTGTTTATATAATGCAGGCTCTCGCCGCCGTGCAGCTGAATGATGTCGATAACCTCATCGCGCACCAGCGCGGCGATGTGCTCGGGTTCGTCGTTCACGAACACGCCGACCGCCTTAATCTCCGGGTCGAGGTGCTCCTTGAGCCGCGCCGCATCCATATCCGACATATGCCGGCGGCTCTCTGCGAACACAAAGCCGATAAAGTCCGGTTTTGTTTCGTTCGCGGCCTCAATATCCGCTTTGCGGGTCAGTCCGCAGAATTTCAGTTTCATTTTGTGGCCTCCCTGAGTGCGTCAAGCGCCTGTTTCTTGTCTGCGGCACGCATGAGGTACTCGCCTACCAGAACGGCATCCGCGCCGGTCTTTCTCAAAGCCGCCGCATCCGCCGGAGAGGAAACGCCGCTCTCGGCCACAAAGACCGTGCCCGCCGGTGCGCCCTCGCGCAGCCGCGCCGCGTTGCCGAGGTCCACGGTGAAGTCCTTGAGGTTGCGGTTGTTCACGCCGATGAGCCGTGCGCCCGCTCGAACCGCGGACTGCATCTCCTGTGCATCATGCGTTTCCACCAAAGCGCTTATGCCTAATTTGTCACAAATGCCGATGTAGCCGCGTATGGTTTCGGTGTCGAGCAGCGTGCAAATGAGAAGCACCGCGTCCGCGCCGAGAACCTTTGCCTGATAAATCTGATATTCGTCCACGGTAAAATCCTTGCGGATCATCGGTCTGGTGACGATTTCCCTGACCTTCTTGAAAATCTCATCCGAGCCGAGGAACCACTTGGGTTCGGTCAGGCACGAAACACAGTCCGCGCCCGCGTCCTCGTAGCTTTGCGCGATGGACGCAAAGTCAAACACCGGGTCGATAACACCCTTGGACGGACTGGCCTTCTTGACCTCGCAGATAAACGCGCAGTCCTTGCCGGCAAGCGCCTTCTCGAACCGAAAATCGTCCTGCGGGAGTGCTTCCGCCTGCGCCTTCATGTCCTCGAGCGGGATTTTCGTCTTGTCCGCCGCAACACGCTCGCGGGCATGCGCCGCCAGTTCGTCGAGAATCATGCCTTTGCCGCCTCCTGCGTTGCCGCCGCGAACCGGTCGAGCTTGTCGAGCGCCGCGCCGCTGTCGATGATCTCTGCGGCCTTTTTGATGCCGTCCGCCAGCGTCAGGCCGTCCAGACCGAGGTACAGCGCGATACCGGCGTTCAGCAGGATCTCCTCGCGCTTCGCGCCCTGCTCACGGCCTGCAAGAATGTCGCGGGTGACTATGCGTTTGCCTTGGGTGAGCCGCCGCGCAGGTCATCCACCGTGCACAGGGACAGACCGTATTCGGTCGGGTCGAGTTCATACGGCGTCAGCTTGCCGTCGCGGATTTCGCAGACCTTGTTCCTGCCAATCAGGCTCGCCTCATCCATGCCGCTGCCGCAGACCACCATGCCGCGCGTTACGCCGAGGTTGGAGAGCACCTGCGCCATCGGCATGACCAGTTTTTCATCGTACACGCCGAGCAGCTGCATGGTCGCGCGCGCCGGGTTGGACAGCGGGCCGAGCACGTTGAAAATAGTGCGCTCACCCATGCCCTTGCGGACGGGAGCCACGTTCTTCATCGACTTATGATAGCCCTGTGCGAACAGGAAGCAGATGCCGGTGTCCGCAAGCACCTTCTCATTCTGCTCGGGAGACAGAGAAAGAACAACGCCCAGCTCCTCGAGCACGTCAGCCGCGCCCGACTTGGACGAAACCGACCGGTTGCCGTGCTTTGCAACCGGCATACCGCCTGCCGCCGCCACAAACGCGGCGGTCGTGGAGATGTTGAACGAGCCAACCTCGTCACCGCCGGTACCTACAATGTCCATGACCGCGCCCTTCGGCTCAATGTGCGCGCCCTTTTCGCGCATGACCTCGGCGCAGGCGGTAATCTCAGTGATGGTTTCGCCCTTCATGCGGAGCGCCGTCAGCAGGGTTGCCATTTCGATGTCGGTCGCGGTGCCGTCCATCATTTCCTCCATTGTTGCACGAGCGATGGTGTAGTCCAAATCACGACCGTTGATCGCTTCGTGAATTGCAAGCTGAATCATTATATATCGACCTTTCTATTACATCTACTATATCATTACTAATTGATATCTTCTCCGTAGGGCAGCCCGCCCTACGGTTCTGGTCAAACTTTACATAGACAGAAAGTTTTTCATATAGCCGGGCCCCGGAGAAAGAATGATGTGCGAGGGATTCAGTCCCTCGATTTCGCTGACGGTGAGCGCATCATTGCGGACTACCTTGATTTCCGGCTCGATGGCCGCCGCCTGCTGAAACAGGTTATAGGAAAAAGAATCGTAATTGTCGATCAGGAGAATCATTATCCGTCTACCTCCGATGCACGCTCGATGGCGTTCATAACTGCCTTTGCCTTGTTTGCGCTTTCCATATACTCGTTATACGGCACGGAATCCGCGACGATGCCGCCGCCCGCCTGCACGGTCACGATGCCGTTCTTCTTGGCAGCCATGCGGATGGCGATACAGGTATCCATATTGCCGGTGAAATCCAGATAGCCGAGTGCGCCGCCGTATACGCCGCGCGGCTCGCTCTCCTGCTCCTCGATGATCTCGCACGCGCGGATCTTGGGTGCGCCGGACAGGGTGCCCGCCGGAAGCACGGCTTCGATGGCGTCGCAGGCGTCGTACTTTTCGTCAATGTCGCCCTCGACCTGCGAGCAGATGTGCATGATCTTGGAATAGCGGTGGATCATCATGTAATCGGTGACTTCGACCGTGCCGATCCTGGACACGCGGCCAAGGTCGTTGCGGCCCAGATCGACCAGCATATTGTGCTCGGAAAGCTCCTTTTCGTCGGCCAGCAGCTCGTTCTCGAGTGCCTTATCCTCCTCCGGCGTTTTGCCGCGCGGACGCGAGCCCGCAACCGGGAAGGTAGTCAGGCGGCCGTTATCCAGTCGGACGAGCGTTTCCGGAGAGGAACACATGATCTCGTCCCCATCAGATGTATTCGCGGGTTTTCTCCACGATGTCGGCGTACTGCGCCTCGGTGACGTTGCAGGTGAAGCGCGGCCTGCCGGTTGCCTTGAGCGGCGGAAGCGGGGTCTGGTCGTTGATCAGCGCCGCCATACCCTCGAGCGCCGCACACGCCTTGCCGTAATTCTCCATCACGCTGTCGGTCTTCATGTTGACCACGAGCACGATCTTCTGCTTGAGGTGGTCATACGCGATGACCTTGTCGAACAGCATCAGGTCGAAATCATCCCATGCGCCGCGCTTGATTTTGAGCGTCGGCTCCGCGTAGCCGAGCATGGCATACGCGAAGTAGCCGACGAAACCGCCCGTGAACGGCGGCTGCCCCTCAAGCCGCGGTGCGCGGTACTCGCCGAGCACCTCGCGGAGTACGGTGAGCGGCTTGTCGGTCTTGACCGTCTTGTTGACCGTACCCTCGAGCGTTACCGTTCCGTTTTTGCAGGTCGCACGCAGGATGGGGTCATAGCCGAGGAAGGAATAGCGCGCCCATTTTTCGCCGCCCTCCACGCTCTCCAGCAGGAAAAAGCGGTCGGAGCGCGTCTGCAGGCGGCGCAGCAGCGAAATCGGCGTTGTCATATCGGCGTAGATCTCGCGGCAGACCGGAATGGTCGTATACTCCTTCGCGAGTTCTAAAATCTCATCACAGCTTGGGGTAATCATTGTGTTTTCCTCCATTTACAAACAAAACAGGCTTTCATCCTATGATGCAAGTGCATCATAGGACAAAAGCCTGTTACTTCTGCGGTACCACCCAAATTGACGTACAAAAACGTCCACTCTGTCGTGTGCAAACACACACGCTCCCATGATAACGGCGGGAATCCCGTCAGCCATACTCTCCCTGCGGATTTGAGGCTGCCCTCACAAGTCCATTCAGTAACGTCCTCTGCTGCTCTCCTCACACCACCGGAAAGCTCTCTGAAAGCGCGGTCTCGCTCTTACTCACTCTTGTTCTGCGGTTTTGCTTTTTCTGAAATCAGTATATTCCTACGATGAAAATTTGCCAAGTGGATTTTCTGTGTTTTTTCGCAAATTCCACTTTTCCTCTATGCTATTTCGCAATGGGATACGACGGGCACACCGCACCGAGCGGACAGCCCTCACACTTCGGACTGCGGGCGGTGCAGTGCTCGCGGCCGAACAGCACCAGCCGGTGGCAGAAATCGGAGGATTCCGCCGGGTCGAGCAGCTTTCTCAGGGCGTTCTCCACCTTGACCGGGTCCTTCTCGTTCTTGACGAAGCCCAGCCGGTTGGACAAACGGATGCAGTGCGTATCGCACACAATGGCCGGTTTGCCGAAAATATCCCCGAGGATGAGGTTGGCAGTCTTGCGGCCGACGCCCGGGAGCTTGAGCAGCTCCTCCATAGTATCCGGCACCCTGCCGCCGTAATTGGCAATCAGCATCATGGCGCACGCTTTGAGGTCGCGCGCTTTGGTGCGGAACAGGCCGCAGGTCTTGATGGCCTCGGCAATCTCCTCCTCGGACGCATCCGCGAAGCTCTGCAGGGTCGGAAACTGCTTGAATAATTTTTCTGTCACAATATTGACGCGCGCGTCCGTGCACTGCGCGGAAAGCCGGGTGGCGAACAGCAATTCATAATCGTGTGTATAATGCAGGGCGCAGACCGCCTCCGGATAGACGGTTTTCAACAGCTCGGTAACGGTGGCGGCACGTTCTTTCTTAGTCATTTTGTTATCCTCTCTCCACAAGTTTTCCTACGATAATTGTAGCATATCGTCGAAAAAAGGGCAACTGTTTGCACAAAAATGCACAATGTAACAATTTCACTATAAACTGCTAAAGCGTTAACGCAAAAATCAGATGTTTGTCAATAGATTCCATGCGAAAAATGTGGTTTAATTATAATAGTAAATTCTTATCCCGCAGGAGGCTGTATCATGGTTCGTCAAGCAATGGACTTCGTGACGGCGTTCGACCCCGAACTCGGACGTATGATCGAAGCGGAATACAAACGACAGGCGCGCAACATTGAGTTGATCGCCTCGGAAAATATCGTCAGCGAGGCTGTTATGGCGGCAATGGGCAGCGTGCTGACCAACAAGTACGCCGAAGGCTATCCCGGCAAGCGCTACTACGGCGGCTGCGAATGCGTCGATGAGGTGGAAAACCTCGCCATCCACCGCGTGTGCCAGCTGTTCGGCGCGAAATATGCGAACGTACAGCCGCACTCGGGCGCGCAGGCGAACATGGCGGTCTATCAGGCGCTGTGCAAGCCGGGTGATACCGTGCTCGGCATGAGCCTGGACAACGGCGGTCACCTGACCCACGGCTCGCCGGTCAATCAGTCCGGCCTGCTGTACAACATCGTGCCCTACGGCGTGGATGAGAACGGTCTCATTGACTATGATGCGCTCCGTGCCCTTGCAAAAAAGGAACAGCCGAAAATGATCATCGCGGGTGCATCTGCCTATCCGCGCGCCATCGACTTTGAAAAATTCGCTGAAATCGCACACGAGGTCGGCGCGTACCTGTTCGTTGACATGGCGCACATTGCCGGTCTGGTGGCTGCCGGTCTGCACCAGAGTCCGGTTCCCTACGCGGATGTCGTCACCACCACGACGCACAAGACGCTGCGCGGTCCGCGCGGCGGCGTCATCCTGACGAACGATGAGGAACTGGCAAAGAAGTTTAACAAGGCCATCTTCCCCGGCACACAGGGCGGCCCGCTCGAGCATGTCATCGCCGCAAAGGCGGTCTGCTTCGGTGAGGCACTCAGACCCGAGTTCAAGGCATATCAGCAGAATGTTGTCACCAATGCCCGCGTGCTCGCGGACGCACTCCAGAAGCAGGGCTTCGACCTTGTGGCGGGCGGCACGGACAACCACCTGATGCTCATCGACCTGCGAAAGACCGGCGTGACCGGCAAAGAGCTGCAGCGCCGTCTGGACGAGGTGTACATCACCGCCAACAAGAATGCCATCCCGAACGACCCGGAAAGTCCGTTCGTCACCTCGGGCATGCGCATCGGCACGCCCGCTGTCACCACCCGCGGCTTCGGTGCGCCGGAGATGCTCCGCATTGCCGAGTTCATCTGGCAGGCCGCAACCGATTTCGACAACAAGGCAAACGATATCCGGCGAAATGTACGCGATATCTGCGCAAATTTTCCAATTTACTAACAATTTTTGCCGATTCTCTACTATGGGAATCGGCTTTTTGGTTGGCTTTGTTCGGTTTGCATAATGCAAAATTACCTGTCATAAACAGTCGAGCAGATAAAGTTTTTGTAAGGTTTGAACAAAACGCTTGCCTTTTCCCGCCAGTATGCTATACTTAGATACGAGAGGGAGAGCAAATCCCGCCAAATGGCTTGGAGGAAATAACAAAAGGGGAAATGCAGTAATGGGAATTAAACTGAAACTGACCGGTCTCCGGCGATTTGTCCGAACCGAGGCCGAGATTGCGGACTACACCGCGCAGGTCGCGGCAGCGCAGGACACGCTCGTGAACGGCACCGGCGCCGGAAACGATTTTCTTGGCTGGCTGAATCTGCCGGTGGATTACGACCGGGACGAGTTTGCGCGCATCAAGCAGGCGGCAAAGAAGATTCAGCAGACCTGCGATGTGCTGATCGTCATCGGCATCGGCGGCTCGTATTTAGGGGCACGGGCAGCCATCGAGTTCGTAAACGGTCAGTTCTACAACCAGACCCGCCCGGAGGGCATTCCGGAGGTGTACTTTGCCGGCAACAACATTTCGTCGTCCTACTTGAACGACATTATCAAGATGATCGGTGACCGCGACTTCTGCATCAACGTCATCTCGAAGTCGGGCACGACCACCGAACCTGCCATCGCCTTCCGCGAGCTGAAAAAGCTGTGCGAGCAGCGCTACGGCCGCGAGGGCGCCAAGGAGCGCATCTTCGCCACGACGGATAAGGAGCGCGGCGCGCTCAAAAAGCTGGCGGATGACGAGGGCTACGAGACCTTTGTCGTGCCGGATAACATCGGCGGCCGTTTCTCGGTGCTCACGCCGGTCGGTCTGCTGCCGATGGCTGCAGCCGGTCTGGACATTGACGCAGTGATGGCAGGCGCTGCCGCCTCCCGCGAGGACTATTCTCAGGGCTCCTTGCACGACTGCGCGCGCTATGCGGCACTGCGCAATCTGCTGCTGTTCAAGGGCAAATCCATGGAGATCATGGTAAACTATGAGCCGTCGCTCGTCATGCTCGGCGAATGGCTCAAGCAGCTGTTCGATGAGTCCGAGGGCAAGGACCATAAGGGTCTGTTCGTCACCTCGGCGAATTTCTCCACCGACCTTCATTCCATCGGTCAGTTTATTCAGGACGGCTCGCGCATCATGTTCGAGACCGTGCTGTGGGTCAAGGAGCCGCGCTCCGAGATTACCATCGAGCATACCGAAGAGGACATCGACGGCCTGAATTATCTGGCAGGTCAGACCGTGCAGTACGTCAACCAGAAGGCGTACGAGGGCACGCTGATCGCCCACATGGACGGCGGCACACCGAATATCATCATTGAGATCGACCGCACGGATGCTTGGCATTTCGGCTATCTGGTCTACTTTTTCGAGAAGGCCTGCGGCATTTCGGGCTACCTGCTCGGCGTAAATCCGTTCAATCAGCCGGGTGTTGAGGATTATAAGAAGAATATGTTTGCACTCCTGGGCAGATCGGGTTTCGAGGAGCGGAGAAAATACCTTGAGGCTCGTGTCAAGCTGGAAGACTGATCGTCCCTTTTACCCTTTGTGTTGATGGGGTATAACTCCGGTGATTTCACTAAATCACGCACATAACCGATACCGGATACCCCAAAGATGCCGAAGGCAACTTCGGCATCTTTTCATGCCTCGAAAGAAGCACAAAAATATTGTATGATACAAAAGAATTCTCCCCTTTCAGAATTGTGTACTTATGGTAAATGAGCTTATAAATATACATTGCAAACAGCAGACATCTATTTTATAATCAAATATAAAAATCGGGATTTGCTTAAGGGGTGGATTACATGAAAAAAATTATACCTTGGATATTAGCGACAGCAGTAATTATGTTGGTGTTTCCATGGCTTGCGGTTACATTCATAAAAGGTGACGGCGGCATGGCAGTTTGCTTCATTCTGTTTTTTGCAGTGAATCCTATTTATGCAATTTGTTCCGGAGCATACGCCGGCAAGAACATAAAAATATTTTGGACACTACCAATTATCACAGCGCTATTCTTTTTGCTTGGGACATGGTTGTTCTTTAGTATGGGAGAAAAAGCATTTATTTTATATGCGTTGGGATATTTGCTCTTAGGAATTGTAGCAGAGTTAATTTCCATGTTTGTAAAGAAAAAGCATTTAAGAAGTTAAACAAATTCCAGTTTGTTGAACTGAATAGCATATTCTGACCGATAGGAGCAAGGTTAAAACCCACCTTGCTCTTTTTCCAATGCTTAAAGTTCCGTCAAATCGACGGAGGCATTGGCGGATAGGCTTATATCAACACAAAAGGTAAAAGGGAGGACTGATCCCTCTGCTGTATTCAAGGAGGGAGCGCTGTGCTCTCTCCTTTTTATTTTGCGCGTATGCCAAATTGAGAATGGAAAATGTCAAATCTCCACGCTCATTCTCCATTCTCAATTACTCCACCCTTGCGTAAATCCAGCCATTCCGGGCAAAATAAATGCGGTGATAAAAATGAAACTGCAAACTCCTGCCGTCTTTGCACTGGGTGCGGCCGGCTACGCCGCGCTTGAGCTTCTCTGGCGCGGACGCACCCACTGGACCATGGCGCTGACCGGCGGTGCGGTTCTGGTCGGTCTGCGGCAGCTGCGGCGGCGCGTACACGAGGAAAACCCGCTCTCCCGCTGCTTGTGCGGCGCGGCGTGCATCACGGCCGCGGAATATGTGGTCGGCTGTACGGTCAACCGGCATTTCCGGCTGCGCGTGTGGGATTACTCGCATGAATTCGGCAATGTTCAAGGGCAGATCTGCCCGAAATACGCCGTGCTGTGGGCGCTGCTCTCCGCACCGATCATGCTGCCGAAATAAGACAGAAATGTGTACCTCTCCCCTTGCAATACGGTTTTCAATGTCTTATAATAGTGGTAAACTATGCAGAAAAGGAGACACACCATGCTGATTGCAGTCAATGCAGGAAACAGCCGCGTTTTGCTCGGCGGCTATGAGGAGGACGGACAGGTTTTTTCTGCCTCCATCGCAACCGAGCCTAAGCTGACGCGCGACGACTACGCCTGCAAGCTGCAGCAGGTGCTTTTGCTGTACGGCGTGAATGTGCGCCGCATCCACGGCGGTATTGTCAGCTCGGTCGTTCCGAGCATGGTCGGCGTGCTCGAGGGTGCGCTGCGCCTGCTCGGCATCCGCGATGTCATCGAGGTATCGAGCGGCGTCAAGACCGGACTCAACATCCGCTCCGAGCAGCCGCGGCAGGTCGGCTCGGACCGCGTAGCCGCTGCGGTGGCCGCCCGTGCAAAGGGAAAGCTGCCGTGCGTGGCGATTACGCTCGGCACCGCGACCACGTTCACCGCGCTCGATGGGTCCGGTGCGTTGGTCGGCTCGGCCATCACGGCGGGCGTGCAGCTGAGTCTGCTCGCGCTCCGCGAGCAGGCAGCGCAGCTTCCGGCGGTCGCCATCGACGCCAAGGACGAGGGCATTCTCGCCCGGAACACGGTCGATGCCATGCGCGTCGGCGCGGTTTACGGTGCCGCGTCGCTCGTGGACGGCATGGTCGAACGCTTTGCGGAGGCGCTCGGAGAAACGCCCTACGTCGTGCTCACCGGAGAGCTTGCACCGCTCGTCACTCCCTATCTGCGTATCCCGTTCGAGTACGATGAAAGCCTTGTGCTCGATGGTCTGCACCTGATTTGGAAGAAAAATCGGGGTTGAAAGAGATTTGGCAGCGAATTTCTATCGCTGACCACCACAATTTTTGTATTGCGCTGTACCTGTCAAAGCAGGACGGCAGCAGGAGGAATTACAAATGAATAACAAAACTACCAATGTACGGTATCTCGCGCAGCTGGCGCTGCTTGCGGCGATCGAGGTCGTGATGAAGCTGATGGGTCTGGGCAGCGTGCCGGTCGGCCCGCTGTACATGTCGTTCCTGACCGTGCCGATCGCAGTCGGCGCGATGACCATGGGTCCGACCGCCGGTGCGATCCTCGGCGGCGTGTTCGGTCTGGTCAGCATGAAGGACGCCATCACCGGCGTGTCGGCTATGACAAGCGTATTTTTCCAGATCAGCCCGATCAACACCTTCGTTCTGTGCGTTGTCATGCGCGTGCTGATGGGCTGGTGCGTCGGCCTGCTGTTCCGCGTGCTGCGCCGCGTGGACCACAAGAAGAGCTGGAGCTATTTCGTCGGTGCGATGTCCGCGCCGCTGCTGAATACCATTTTCTTCATGGGTTACATCGTTCTGGTGTTCTACAAGACCGACTACATTCAGGAGCGCGTTGCCTCTCTCGGCGTGGCTAACCCGCTGTCCTTCGTGGTTGCACTGGTCGGCGTACAGGGTCTGATCGAGATCATCGTCGGCTGTGCGGTCGGCGGCGTGCTCGCCCGTGCGGTAGCATCGTTCCTCGGTCATCGTGCGCCTGCAAAAGCAGAATAAATAATTGCTAATTGCGGCAGTTTCTCTCATTTTTCGCAGAGAAACTGCCGTTTTGCGTTCCCGGAAAACCTTTCCGCGCCCAGAGAATTTCCGTGCCGCCAAATGTCCGGCAGAATAGAAAAGGTTCACAGCGTTGTTTTCATGCTCCGCGCGGCATAGTAATAGCGGAGGTGAAAAAATGCAAAAAAATCACGCAAAACGCACGGCGCTCGCCCTGTTCCTGCTGTTTGCGGTGACAGTCTCCGCGCAGGCGGCAAAAATCGCCGAGGTCATCCCGATCGGGCACACGGTCGGCATCAAAATGCAGGCGGAGGGCGTGCTCATCGTGCAGCTGACCGAGGTGCAGGGCGCGGACGGCACGCACTCTCCTGCGAAGGAGGCGGGCGTGCAGGAGGGCGATGTGCTGTGCCGCGCCGGTGAGACCGCGCTGCACTCGAACGACGATCTGCAGAAGCAGGTCGCGCTCTCGGCGGGACAGCCGATCAAGCTGACGCTCGAGCGCGGAGACGCGGAGAAAAGCGTCACGGTGACGCCGTGCAGGGACAAAACCGGTGCGTACCGCATCGGCGTGCTCGCGCGCGACAGTCTGGCAGGAATCGGCACGCTGACCTACGTTGACCCGCAGACCGGCGCGTTCGGCTCGCTCGGTCACGGCATCTGCGACAGCGAGACCGGCGTGCTGCTGCCGCTGCAGGAGGGCACGATCATCCACTCGACGGTGAGCAGCGTGCAGCGCGGCAAGGCGGGTGAACCGGGTTCGCTGCAGGGCGAATTTTCGACCGAAAAACCGCTCGGAACCGTGGCGCAGAACACAGAAAGCGGCATTTTCGGCACCATGACAGACGATTCACTGTACAGCGAGCTGCAGTGCGTGCCGGTCGCGTCGGCAGACGAAATCAAAATCGGTGACGCGGAAATCCTGTCCAACGTGGACGGCGACAGCGTGCAGCGTTATTCTGTCCAGATCGTCAAGCTCTATCCGGCGAACGACGAATACGGGCGCAGCATGATGCTCCGCGTGACCGATTCGCAGCTTGCGGAGAAAACCGGCGGCATCGTGCAGGGCATGAGCGGCAGTCCGATCCTGCAGAACGGCAAGCTGATCGGCGCGGTAACGCATGTGCTGGTCGATAATCCGATGGAAGGGTATGGCATTTCGATGGAGAAAATGCTCAAAGCGAGTTAGATTTCATGAGCAATCAGAAATCAGCAGTTCGTAATTTGTGATGGGTTTACCTTGCGTTTGGGCGCACATTGTGCGCCCTTTCTTTCGGGTTAATAATCACTGTTTTGTTGTCGAAAACCGCAGTTTTGCTTGTATTTTGTCTATTTCCGGGGAATTTTGAAAATATGCGGGAATTGCAAAAGCAGTCGGTCTGACCGGTCGTTTCGGGTAAATCGACAGATTTTGTCGAATTCTGTCTGCAATTTCCTGTCCATATTTTTACAAAAGGTCTTGCAAGTTATGGTAGTATATGGTAATCTATTGCCAAGAAAAAGAGATAAACTTTATCGGAAAGCTGGTTATGACATATGGATGAGAAAATTAGAGTTTTACTTGCAGACGACGACACCGAATTTTGCGCGCGTATGTCGGCGGTACTGGACAGTGCGGACGATTTTGAGCTGGTCGGCATTGCGGAAAACGGTGAAAAGGCACTTTCCGCGGTCAATGAGCTGCGGCCGGATGTACTTATCATTGAACTGATGCTGCCGGTGATGGACGGCATGAGCGTGCTCAGCCGCCTGCACGAGCAGGACGGACCGCATCCGGCGGTGATGGTATTCTCGGCGTTTGCAAGTCCGCAGATCGGCGCGGAATGTGCGGCGCTCGGCGTGGATCTGTTCCTGCGCAAGCCGATGGAGCCGCAGGCGGTCTGCGAGCGGCTTCGCCTGTGGCGGACCGGTCAGCTGCGCGCGGTCAAGGCCGAGGAAAGCATGGCGCTTGAGCTCCGCGTGACCGAGGTGATTCATCAGGTGGGTGTGCCGGCGCACATCAAGGGCTACCAGTATCTGCGCGAGGCCATCATGATGGCGGTCGAGGATATCGAGTCGGTCAGCGCCATCACCAAGGTGCTGTATCCGTCGATTGCCAAAAAGTTCAAGACGACCTCCTCCCGCGTGGAGCGCGCCATCCGGCACGCAATCGAGGTCGCGTGGGACCGCGGCGACATCGAAACCCTGCAGAATTACTTTGGCTACACGGTCTCGGGCGTCAAGGGCAAACCCACCAATAGCGAATTTATCTCGATGATTGCCGACAGACTGCGCCTGCAGATGCGGTTTGGGGCGTAAAGCAAATTTACAACGCAAGAAGCAGTAATATCATTCAGGAAACGATTTATCGGTATAGTATGCGTACTATTTACGCTGTTATGTGAATCGCAGTGAATCGCTTGCAAGCCTGCCAACATAGCGAAAGTGTGCGTGAAACGCGGGATCAAGCCTATAAACTTTTTCTGATATTGTGAATAAATGAAACAATTTATTTGCAGCCTTTCCAACGAAAAACCGCAGCGCCCTCTCGGGCGCTGCGGTTTTCAGGTGATATGCATTTTCCTTATGTCAAATCAATGAGCCAATCTCGGGCGGTTCCGGCTTTTTCGGCTCGTTACAGTTCTCCACGCCGAGAACCTCTGCGCGGATGTCCTCCTCGATCTCCTTCTTGCTGCGGCGGCGGTCCAGACGCGAAATATACAGATACTTCCGGATCACGAACAGGATGCCGATCGACAGCACGGCGATCAGATTCTCGATCGGCGAGGTATGCTCGACGATCATCTGGCGCGCGATGGCGAGGAGCATAACGTCAACCACCGAGTCGATGGTGTAGCTGGTGATCATCTTGATCAGCTCGATGCCAATGATGATCAGGCAGGCCGAGCTCATGCGCGCCTGCAGATACGCCGGATCACCGAACAGCTTGTTCATATCGGTCATGGCGACCATGCCGATGCCGGACACGATGCACGCGATCAGGATCACCATGCCAAGGGTGATCTCAACCGCTGTTGCGGCGTTGGAGAGCTTGTCTCGAAAATCAGAATTCATGGCAGTCTCCCTTTCTCTACTCCTCATCTCTTTGCATTCCTCTTTCTGCAGTTTTGTAATTTTTTATCAGCCTGTGTCTCATTCCTTGATATAAATTTAACATAGTTTTTATGCCTTGTCAATTATTTTAACAAGTTTTGTATGGTTTACTGGTTTTTCATTCGTTTTTTATGCACTTTATCCTCATTTTAGTTATTTTGCATAATAACTTTTTATTTTTGTTGTGAGAAATTATCTGCGTTTATTTTTTGACAAACTTATCATTGTTAAGCTATAATAATATTAGAGTAAACCAATAAAAAGGCAATGCCATGCAATCAAAGGCACTGCAAAGAAAATTCTTTGAAACGGGGTGGGCAAATGGCTAATCCGCTGTTGCAGCACTACATCAAGCTGACAGAATTTCTCGGACAGGCACTTGGACCGGATTATGAGGTTGCTCTGCATGATATGACCGACAAAAACCGCTCCATAGTAGCCATCGCCAACAATCACATCAGCGGCCGGGAGATCGGCGCACCGCTTACCAATGTGGCGCTCAAAATCCTGATGGACAAAAGCTACGAAACGCAGGATTACCGTCTGCACTACTGCGGCCTCTCTGCCGAGGGCAAAACGCTGCGCTCGAGCACCATGTTCATCAAGCACAACGGCAAGCTGGTCGGCATGCTGTGCATCAACTTTGACGACAGCCGGTATCTGGCCGCCAGCGAAAACGTGCTGCGGCTGTGTCATCCGGATATTTTTATCGACGACCATATCGCACCGCAGCAGGCCGAACCCGGTGATCCGTTCCCGCGAGCGGTTCCGGCAACGACCGAGAGCTTCCACAACTCGATCGACGCGGTGGCAGGCGATGCGGTCGGCCGCGAGCTCATCCGCCTCGGCGTGACTGCCGACCGTCTCACGCCGGACGAGCGCATGCAGATCATTGCTTCGCTCGAAAGCGGCGGTATCTTCCTGCTGAAAGGCGCGGTCAAGGATGTGGCTGACGCGCTGCACTGCTCGCAGGCCAGTGTGTACCGCTATCTTTCCCAGATTAAAAAGGACGACAGCAATTCCGCTTCGGAATAACAAGATCAAAACTCAAACGGCAAAACCGGAGCGAAATTCTTCCGATTTTGCCGTTTTACTTTACTTCACTTTAGTCTGATAGCAGGAGGTTGCTCTTATGGTTCAAAATTACATACGCCGGTTGTTCTGGCTGATCCTGGGTGTTGCGGTCAGTTCGGTCGGCATTGCAATGATGCTGCAGGCGAGTGTCGGACTCGAGCCGTGGAGTGTGCTGCAGCAGGGCATGTCGCTGCGAACCGGCATGACCTATGGTACGGCGTCCGCTATCGCAGGCGCGGCAGCCATCCTCACGGCCGTGCTCTTCGGTGAGAGCTTCGGCTTAGGCACGATCATCAACATTGCGGGCTGCGCGGTCATAATCGACGCGATCCAGGCGGCGCACCTCATCCCGCAGATACACGGATTGGTGAGCGGCATTGCCATGCTCATCGGCGGTCTGGAGCTGCTTGCGCTCGGCACCTGGCTGTACATGAAAAGTGCGCTCGGCAGCGGCCCCCGTGACGCGCTGATGGTCGCGCTCGCGCGTAAGTTCGGGCGGTCTGCCGGTGCGTGCCGCGCGGTCGTGGATGTGCTCGTAACGGTCATCGGCTTCTTTCTCGGCGGTCCGGTCGGTGTCGGCACCATTATTTCCGCCGTCGGACTGGGTCCGCTGATCAACCTCAATTTTGCAGCCGTGCGGTTCAAGCCCGCCGAGGTGCATCAGGAAAATGTGGCGGAAACCATTGCGAGAATTTCCGGAAAGCGGTAATTCTCCATTTTTCATCATCAATTTCAATTTATTTGTGGTCGCATTTCCGGCACTGAATCATCTCACTCATTGGGTCTGCCCTTTTCTTTTGCATATGCACAAAATTCTCCCGTAAAACACAAAAACCGCCCCGTAGACCGGAGCGGCATTTTCTCAAATACTTCAGCTATTAGGAACGGCGGCTCGGTGCAGCGAGCCGCCGTTTGCAGCTATATTACAGCGCGGCGCCCCGGTTTTGTCAAGTGACAGAACCGGGGCTGTTGTTTTTCACGTTTTTTTACAAAATCACACATTCTGCGCCCGATAATACGGAACCGGGTCTGCTGTGCCGAACAGGCCAATCCCATCCATATCCTCGATGAGCAGTGTATCATCGGTTTTGCTGACATACAAATTCAGCCAAATATCGTCGCCGCTATCAGCTATGGACTGACACCACTCGGGCAGGCTCCCTACCACCTCGGTATCGTACAGCGTGAACGCAACCGTGTACATATCGTACTGATCGGACGGATACGCCTCCGGATAGTAATACTCGTCGGGGTCGTCGTACAGACACCACGCGTCGGCCGTGCTCTTGAATGTGCCGCCGTCCGCCGAGGTATACAGAATCGCCCATTCACCATTCGACTGGTCGTAGTGCAGACGGAAGGTGTCGCTGTTATCGATCACCATGCCGCTATCCGTGCCGAGAATGCTGCTGAGATCCTGCGCCGCATAGCTGTAATCCGAATCGTAATCCGGCGCGGGGGAATTTCCGAAGCTGCTCTCAATTTCCGGCACCAGATCATCCACCACAAACGCGATCAGCGTCGGCACAAACTGCAGCAGAGCGATAACAATTATCGCAATCACCGCACCCTTTGCGCGTTTTTTCTTGGGCTTATCCTGGATAGGACGCGACTTGCTCTTAGCCGTTTTCGCCGAGCTGCTGTTCTCTATCGTCGGATGATATTCGGTATAGGTCTCACGCGGCTTGCCGTGCCATTTGGGCGCGGGCTTGCTCATGCGGCCCTTGCTGCCCGCGCGTGCGCCGCACATCGGACATACGCGTTCCTCGTCGTCAAAATGGATACCACAGTGCTGACATTTCACAGGACACACCTCCCTTTTACTATTTTAATCATACCAGAGATATACCGTTCAGGCAAGAGAAAAAGGATACACAAGTGTGTATCCTTTTTCTGTTATTCGAGATTGAGCCTGTGCGTGAGAATCCAGCGCGTCACAAGGAAATACACCGCATCGCTGATGAGTTCGAATACGCAGCAGAACCGCAGCATGAGATGCGCCGCATCCATCGGCGTGATGGTCTGCATGGTGCTGTCAAGCCAGCGTACCATCGCATCGGCAAGCGCCTCCGGCATGACATTGCCCCCGCCCATCATCACCAGAAGCAGGAGAACCTGCACTGCGGTAGAAAGAACAACGTACCACACGACCGACATCAGCAGGCGGTGCTTGCCCGCCAGATGGCCGAGTGCCATGCACATATAGACGAACAGCGCCATGTCCGCAATGCCGAGCACCGCCAGCACGAGCAGCTCCAGCCCGAACAGCAGGCCGCCGCTCCGCGCCACACCCTTTATCATATCGACAAACAGGGTGCCGAAGGACATATCGGCAAAAATGCCGATGCTGAGGAACGCCGCGATGCCGCTCAGCGCGATCATAACCACCGCGATGATAGTCTTGCTGAACAGGTGCTGCGAAACCGTCACCGGCAGGGTGAACATGAGGTAGCCCTCACTGCCGAGCAGGTTTTTGTAAAAACGCTGGATGAGGATGACAGCCGTTACCACAAATGCCGCCATCATCACGCCCATATACAGCATGGAGCTGATGGCCGGCAGCATAAAGCCGAACGTGCTGTTCTGCGGGATACTGCACAGCAGGTGTGTGACGAACGACATTAAGATCAGCACGCCGTACAGCGGCAGACAGATACGCGCACAGGCTTTCCACTCATATTTCAGCAGCTTTAACATGCAAACACCTCCCGGAACAGTGCGTCAACCGATTTTCCGTGTTCCTCGCGGATATGGTCAACCGTATCGTGCAGCACCATCGCGCCTTCCTTGAGGAAGATAACCTCGTCGAGCACGCGCTCCACATCCGCGATGAGGTGCGTAGACAGCAGAACGGACGCGTCCTCGCTGTAATTCGAGAGAATGGTGCTCAGAATGTAGTCGCGCGCCGCCGGATCGACACCCGCGATCGGCTCATCGAGCACATACAGCTGCGCCTTGCGGCTCATGGTGAGGATGAGCTGCACCTTCTCCTGATTGCCCTTGCTGAGCGTTTTCAGGCGGTTCAGCGGGTCGATCTGCAGCGAATCCAGCATATCGGTTGCTTTTACGCGGTCAAAATCCGTGTAAAAATCCGCAAAGAACGAAATCAGGTCGTTGACCTTCATCGCATCGTTGAGATAGTTTTTGTCGGGCAGATAGCTGATGATGCTGTGCGTGTAGGTGCCCGGCGCCTGACCGTCAATAAGCACCGAGCCGCTTGTCGGCTGCAGCAGACCGTTCAGCAGCTTGATAGTCGTTGTTTTGCCCGAACCGTTCGGGCCGAGCAGACCGATAAACTGTCCGCGGCCGAGCGTCAGATTCAGATTATTGAGCGCGGTCTTTTTACCGTAGTTTTTTGTCAATCCCTGACAGATAACCAGTTCGTTGTTATCCATTGTTCTTCTCCTCCCCACTGCGTTTCTCCAGAAGCGCCACAATGTCCTGTTCGGTGAAGCCAAGCTGGCTCATGCCGGACAGAAACTCCGTGATGCGTTCTCCTGCGATCTGCTCTCTTACCTTACCAATCATTTCTCTGTCCTCCGTTACATAGCGTCCGCTCGTGCGGTTGGTGAACATCAGGCCCTCGCGCTCCATTTCCGCAAGCGCGCGCTGCATGGTGTTCGGGTTGACACCCGCCTGAGCCGCCAGCTCGCGCACCGGCGGTACCTTTTCACCCGCCGCAAGCTGTCCGCTGACGATCTGCTCGGTCAGCTTTTCCACAAGCTGTTGATAGATCGGACGATCCCCCCGCAATTCCCATTGCATAAGCTCTCTCCTTTCGTTTTATTGTATTATGATAATAATACAAGCATACAGATTTGTCAATAGCCTTTGCTGAAATTTTTCTGCACCGGCTGACCGGGGCACACGAACTGCCGCAGGCGGGTTCGCCCTAACGGGCGGCTCCTTTTTCTTCACCGGCTGAGCGGGGGACGCGAACTGCCGCAGGCGGGTTCGCCCCTAACGGGCGGGGTGTTTTTCGCTGAACCTCAGCGGGGAGTTGCGCTCTGCGGAGCGCGGGAGACTGCGGCGCCCGCCGCGGGGGCAAAAAGGAAGGGACACCTACGGTTTCCCTTCCTCTTTGGACTCCTACCTTTCCCTTGCTTCCTAATCTGGCGCAGATTTCCTATATGTGACCGCTTCGACATGGGAAACGGCAGAGGATTTTTTCTTCCGTGTTTTTCGCAACCTATTCGCAATGTCAGATACCGTTCTGCTACACATGCGGTTTCATCTCCGCAGGCGCGACACAAGGTGAATTGCCCGAAGGGCAAGAGAGGGTCCCCTGGGGGATGTCTGTGTCGCGCAACTCGTTTGCGCGTTGTTGCGGACGGCACCTGCGAATTATAATTGATGTTAGACTTTACCTTGTCGCACCCTACGGCATGAATCGTGCAAATGATATAAGAAATAACACCCAATAAACCAAAAATGGAGAACGGAAAACCCTAACGGTAATTCTCCATTCTCCATTTTTCATTCTCAATTCTTCTCAATATCTCGGAACACGTTCGGCAAATAGAGTTCGTGCTTCGGAATCTTCTCCCACGAAAACGCTTTGACGAGTTCCTTCGCGGAGACCGGCTCTGCGGTGTCGGTCAGTCCTGCGGCGCAGGCAAGTGCGCCGATGACCTGCTCAGGTGTGAATTTCTCCCGCAGAAGGCCGAGGTCGAGGTCCTCATCGCGCTTGGACAGGCGGCGTCCGTCATGGTCGCACAGCAGCGGGATATGGATAAATTTCGGCGGTGTGAAGCCGAACAGCTCATACAGCCAGATCTGGCGCGGCGTACTGCCGATGAGATCGTGCCCGCGCACGACCTCGGTCACGCCGGACAGGCCGTCATCCACCACGACCGCCAGCTGATACGCGAACACGCCGTCCGACCGCCGGATGATGAAGTCACCGCACTCCTCGGTGAGCGTTTCGGTATACGCGCCGTACACGCCGTCCGTGAATGTGATGGTGCGCTCGGGCACGCGCACGCGCGTTGCAGGCGCACGCTTTCTGCGCTTTTCGGCCACTTGCTCGGGTGTTAAATCGCGGCAGGTTCCGGCATAGACCACCCTGCCGTCCGACAGGTGCGGCGCGCTTGCGGCGTGCAGGGCCGCTCTCGAGCAGAAACACGGATACAGCAGACCTTTTTCGCGCAAAATCGCCTCATATTGCTCGTAAACAGCCGTGCGCTCGGACTGATACGGGATTTCGCCGTCCCAGTCTAACCCTAACCACCGCAGGTCGTCGATGATAAGCTCCGCGAAGCTGCGCGGACACCGCATTTCGTCCAGATCCTCAATCCGCAGTAGAAATTCGCCGTTCTGCTGCCGCGCACTCAGCCATGCCAGCAGCGCGCACAGCACGTTGCCGAGGTGCATGCGGCCGCTCGGACTGGGTGCAAAACGTCCGATGGTGTGCATGTTTTTCACTCCTTATTGCTTTTCTTCTTGGATTTCGGTGCCGGAAGTTCGTCATACATGGCACGCAGCAGCTTCTGCAGGAGGGCGGCATCGTCGGTTTTCGTCACCCGCAGCATGGGTTTTGCGCCGTCGTACGGAAATTCATAAGGCGCATCCGGAAGGCAGCTTATCGCAGCTTTGACCGGTTTGACCAGCAGGCGGTTATCGTAAATTCCACCGACGATTCTGCCGTTGTAATAGAGTATGTACTCCCCCATCATGGGTCGATGCGTTACGCCGTCCAGTCCGGACAGGCGGTCTACTATTTCCGCGAGAAATTCTTTTTTGGTCGCCATTATCGTCCTCTTTTCCAGGGTTTCTCCGTCACATAGCCTTTTTGATACCAGTATTCGTCGTCAATGGGATTCATTCTGCGCTTTTTATGGAACAGGCGGTACATGTAAAACAATCCCTTGACCTTCGCGCACGGCGTGACATTTCCGGTATTTTTCCGAATGGCAGAAACCGTTTTCTCCACCTTTTGCTGAATTTTGTGCATGAAATTCTCGGGCATGCTGCTCCAGTCGTATCCCCAGACGGCCTGCGTGATAACGTGCGTGCGGCCGACGCCCCAGTAGTTCATGCTGTCGCGCAAATCCCTGACGGTGGATTTCATGCCGCCGCCCGCCGCGGTCGTGATGATGAGCGCCTGCTTGCACATCAGCGACAGGTCGGGACGGTGCACCAGCCAGCGGTACGCAAAGTGGTCGAGCAGGGTCTTGACCTGCCCCGGAATGTGGTAAACATAGGTCGGCGCACAGAAAATGATCAGCTCGGAGTCATCAATCGCGGCGATGAGCTTCTGCATGTATTCGTGCCCGCCGCACTTGTCCTCGCGGCCGTTCATGCACGCATAGCAGCCCGCGCAGACATGCGGCATATCCTGCGGCAGATAAAATTCGTGCAGCGTGCCGCCCGAAAGCAGGCGGTCGAGCACCATCTGTGCAATGCCGTAGGTAGACGATTTGGTTTTCCGTTTGTGCGGATAAATTATGGTTATGTTCACAGTGAACACCCTTTCTTGTGTGGAACAAATGACAGGATTGTGTGATTCTCCGCTGCGCGGGCGAGCACTTTTCGCCCCTGCGGTTGCACATGTGCAGATCATTGACGAGTGACACGCTCTCCGCTCTCACGCATCCTCCTGCCATCAAACTCCTACCTTGTAATATTACCACATTCACCCTATGCTTTACAACTCCCCTGCTTTCTTGTATAATGTAGGCAAACGAGGTGACACACATGAAAAAACGAATGCTTGCGCTGCTGCTGGGTCTGCTCTGCACCGGACTGTCGGCCTGCGGCAGCACGGACACCGCCGCAAAGGACGAAACGCCGTCCGCGCCGACTGTCGAGCAGCCCGAGCCGGAACCCACGCCGGAGGAGGTCCGCCGGACGGCGGCGGAGCAGTATGCGGACGGCTTGACGCTCGAGGAGCAGGTCGCGCAGATGTTCTTCGTGCGCTGTCCGGAGACCGACGCGGCGACGCTGACGGCGCAGTACGACATCGGCGGCTATCTGCTGTTTGCGCGCGATTTTGACGGACAGACCAAAGAATCCGTCGCAAATACCATCGCAGCCTACCAGAATGCCGCGAAAACGCCCATGCTCATCGGCGTGGACGAGGAAGGCGGCACGGTCGTGCGCGTCAGCTCCAACCCGAATCTGCGCGGCACGAAATTCCAGTCACCGCAGGCGCTGTACCGCGATGGCGGCTTTGACCGCATCACGAGCGACACCGCCGAGAAGGACGCGCTGCTGCGCGATTTAGGTATCAACGTTAATTTTGCGCCCGTGTGCGACGTTTCGACCGACCCGAGCGATTTCATTTACGCGCGCAGCTTCGGCATGGACGCCGAGCAGACCGGCGCATACGTCCGCACGGTGGTCACGCAAATGGTCAGCGACAAGACCGGCATGGTGCTCAAGCACTTCCCCGGCTACGGCAATAACGCGGACACGCACACCGGCATCGCCATTGACGAGCGGCCGATGGACACCTTCCGGCAGTCGGACTTCCTGCCGTTTCAGGCGGGCATTGCGAGTGGAGCGCAGTCGGTTCTCGTCAGCCACAATGTGGTAAACTGCATGGACGCCGACCGACCGGCGTCGCTCTCAGCCGAGGTGCACCGCATTCTCCGCGAGGAACTCGGCTTTGACGGCGTAATCCTGACCGATGACCTGATCATGGACGCCATCCGCGATTACACCGGCGGCGAAAACGCGGCGGTGCTTGCCGTGCAGGCGGGCAATGATATGCTCACCTCGTCGGATTTCGTGACCCAGTACAACGCCGTGCTTGCTGCCGTGCAGGACGGCACGATTTCCAAATCACAGATTCACGCTTCCGCCGTGCACGTCATCGACTGGAAAATGCAGCTTGGACTGATTTCGTATAATGCGTAAACAACAGAGTCCCGGCCTTGTCGCTTGACAAAGCCGGGACTCTGCGCTATAATTTTAAGTACAAACGGCGGCCTGCTGGTAACGGGCGGTCGTTCCCCATAGTTAAGTGTTTGAGGAAACGCCGCTCCGGTTACGGGGCGGTTATTTCTTTATGTATCCTAAGATACCAAAGACGATCGTGGTGATCAACTGAAACAACAGCAGCGTTTCGGAAATTGACATCCAGATCACCTCCCTTTTTATCGAGGGAGGAACAACCTTTTTTCACCGTTTGCACTTTGATTATAGCATGTGTGTCATATTGTGTCAATCAACCGTCTTTTCAGACGGTTTCAGCTTGTCGAAAAAGTCAGATTTCTATTTTGTGCTTCGTGCGACAGCACGCATAAAATAGAATTTGCGCAGCAAATTCATAAAAACCGGGGGCGTGTACCTCGGGTTTTATACAAGGGAAGAAAAAATGTGTCCGGAGGACGCGTTTTTTCTTCAGCATTCGATCGAAAGCGTGGTTTCGATCGAGAGGCTGCTCGAAAAACGATAGTTTTTCGACAGCCTCCAACCGTCTTTTCAGGCGGTTTTTATTTTTTGCTGCAAGAGACGGACGCATGTATCCGTCTTTTTTCTGTCATAAAATTCAAAAAACCGCCTCAAAAGGCGGCTTATTGACAGATTTCGATTGTATATGCTATAATCGAAACGGACAAGTTCACATAGCGGTCAGACCCTCTGTTCCTTTCCCGCTGTCTGCGGCAGGAAGGAGGTGACGCGAATGCGGAAAAAGGCATTTCAGCTTTTCGTATGTACAGTAATCCTGCTGTACATCTTCTGTATAAAAGCGCGATGACCGCTCGTCTGAACCCCGAACGGTCATCATAATCTAATTATGGTGCGAGGGTCTGACTGCTGAACAGTGTCCTCTTGGGTATATTATACCCGAGCAGCCCCGGCTTTGTCAAGCGACAAGGCCGGGGTTCCCTTTTACCTTTTGTGTTGATATAAGCCTATCCGCCAAAACCTTCATCGATTTGACGGAACTTTAAGCATTGGAAAAGGAGCAAGGTGGGTTTTAACCTTGCTCCTATCGGTCAGAATATGCTATTCAGTTCAACAAACTGGAATTTTCAAATTAGTCTTTGCAAATAACCTTTGAATCTTCACCATCAATTACAATTCCCTGACGGTTGTTAATTGGGCATAGATTCAAATCCGAAAATTCAGTCATTATTTTCTCGGTAACTTTCTTAAATGGTGCTGTAAGATAATGCGGAAGAACATAGAAATCAATCAAATCAATCCCTGCATCATCTTCTTGTGAGTAGTCCTCCGGCTTTTCATCCATTTGCTCGATATATTGGATGCTTGGAGCGCATATAATTGCGCCTGCCGACTCGCCGATCATCAATTTTCCATTTGCCAATTCCTTTTTCAGCAGTCCATCAGTTCCCGTTTTACGGAGCTGGTCCATAAGAAAGAAAGAATTTCCGCCGGTAAAATATATCACATCTGCTTCTTCAAAAACAGACTGTATCGTTGAATAAGCCTCCGTTGAAATATCAATTTCAGTTACGATCGCTCCCAACTTTTTGAATAATTTTCGAGCCGAGCCGACATAACCGGTGTAGCCTTCACGCAGTGAAGCTGTTGGAATAAATGCGACTTTCTTATTTTCAATTTCTTCCTTTATCAGACTTCCTACACTTGAAAAGTGCGAACATAAAAATAATTTCATCAATATTCTCCTTTATAAATTTCGATTTTTATATTTGATTATAAAATAGATGTCTGCTGTTTGCAATGTATATTTATAAGCTCATTTACCATAAGTACACAATTCTGAAAGGGGAGAATTCTTTTGTATCATACAATATTTTTGTGCTTCTTTCGAGGCATGAAAAGATGCCGAAGCTGCCTTCGGCATCTTTTTGGTATCCAGTATCGGTTATGTGCGTGATTTAGTGAAATCACCGGAGTTATACCCCATCAACACAAAGGGTAAAAGGGACGGCCGGGGTTTTGCTATGCAGACGAAGTGCATTCTCAATTCATCTCAATCGCAGATATTCTTTCCGATATCCGCGGTGGCGTAGGCATTCTGCAGGGTTTTGCCGCGGGTGCCCGCCTGATACTCATAATACGCCTGACTGCCGATCATGGCGGCGTTATCGCCGCACAGCTGCAGCGGCGGCAGGAACAGCTGGACGTGCTCGCGCTTTGCCATCTCCTGCAGGGCCGCCCGAAGGAACGAATTGGCTGCCACGCCGCCTGCACACACAACGCGCCGCGCATGCGTCTGCTTGACGGCCATCTCGAGCCGCGGCACGAGCGTATGCACGACAGCCGCGCAGAACGAGGCCGCGAGACCGTTCCGGTCGATGGTTTCGCCCTTCTGCTCGGCGTTGTGCGCCAGATTGATGACCGCCGTTTTGAGTCCCGAGAAGGAGAAATCCAGCGGCGCATCCTTGATGTGCGAATCCGGCAGCTTGTACATTTTCGGGTCGCCGTCCTGCGCCAGCTTGTCGATCTTCGGGCCGCCCGGATAGCCGACACCGAGCACGCGGGCGACTTTATCGAACGCCTCGCCTGCTGCGTCGTCGCGTGTGCCGCCGAGGATTTCAAACTCGGTGTAGCTTTTCACCATCACGATCTCGCTGTGACCGCCGGACGCGATCAGTGTCAAAAACGGCGGTTTCAGCTCCGGATACGCCAGATAAGTAGCCGCAATGTGTCCTCGGATGTGGTGCACCGGAATGAACGGCTTGTTCATCGCAAAGGCGAGCGACTTGCCGAAGTTCGCGCCGACGAGCAGCGCACCGATCAGTCCGGGCGCACAGGTCGCGGCAACCGCGTCCACATCGTGCTTGTCCATTTCCGCGTCCTTGAGCGCCTGCTCGGTCACGCGCACGACCGCCTCCATGTGCCGCCGAGACGCGATTTCCGGCACAACGCCGCCGTACAGCGCGTGCGTGGCAATCTGCGTGTCCACCACGCTCGACAGGATTTTTCGTCCGTCCTCGATGACGGCTGCCGCCGTTTCATCGCACGAGGACTCGATTGCAAGTATTTTCATGGTTAATCTCCTAAATTTTTCTCAAAGCACAGGCAGTTTTCCGCGCCCGCCGGACTGCCGTAGTACGGAATGACGCGATAGCCGAGCTTGGTGTACAGCGCCGCCGAATCCTCGGTCGTGCGGGCGGTCTCGAGGATGGCCTTGGTGAAGCCGTGCTTTGCCGCGTCCTGCTCGAGCGCTGTAATGACCGCGCTCGCAACGCCCTTTCGGCGGAACTCCGGCGCGATATAAATGCGCTTGACCTCGAATGTCCCCTCGTCGATCTTCTTCCACGCGCCGCAGCCTGCGGGCTTGCCGTCCTCGTACGCGACGATGCGGCAGTTAAACAGATGCGGCAGGTTGTACTTGGCGTAGCGCTTCTCCACCTCACCGACAAGCATGAAATAATACTCGTCCAGCGCAGCGGTCAGGTCGTGAAAATCCCTGTTTTCCGCGTCAACAAAGCGAAGCTCCAGCATGGCAAAATCCTCCTTCAAATCAGTGAAATCGTCATTAAAACCGCGTTTTCTGTGGGATTGCTGTAAAAATTCTTCCGTTTTCCGACCGGTGCAAATCCGGCTCCGGTGTAGAGCGCTATCGCCGGTGCATTGCTCTCGCGCACCTCGAGCGTGACAAACGCCAGCTTGTTTTCTCCGGCTTTTGCTGTCAGCTCGGCGATCAGCGCCCGCGCGATGCCCTGCCGTCGGAAGTCGGGCGACACGGCAACATTGGTAATATACCCCTCGTCGAGCACGGTCTGGCAGCCGACGTAACCCGCCGTTCTGCCGTCCTGCTCCGCCACAAGAAAAATGCCCTTGCCCAGCTCCTCGCGCAGCATGTTCTCGCTCCACGGCGCGTGAAAGCACGCGCGCTCGATCTCCGCCAGCGCCGCGAGATGGCGCTCCTGCATCACGACAATGTTCATCGGCTCAGGTTCTTGATGACCGCCTGCACGCCCTTGTCGATCTCGGCGGCAGAGCGGCGGTAGGTGGCGAGATCGCCGCCGAACGGGTCGGAAATGTCCTCGGGCAGCAGCGTGAAAATCTTGTCCGCGCAGTCCGGGAACAGCTCGCACAGCCGGTCATAGTGCGAGCCGGTCATGCAGACCAGATACTTCGCGTTTTCGGCCATCTCGGCGGTCAGCTGACGCGAGCGGTGCGCCGAAATATCCGCGCCGCACTCAGCCGCCGCCGCGACGGCGTTTGCCGAGGCCGGCAGACCGTTTTCGGTGTATAATCCGGCAGAAGCCGCCGTTAAACCGGTCTTTTCCTCGCCGTTATGTGCGCGGAATAAGCCTTCCGCCATCGGGGAACGGCAGGTGTTGCCGGTGCATACAAAAATTATCGTTTCCATGTTATTCCTCCGAGAGAGTTTTTAAGAGAGTGGAGAGTGAGGAGTGGAGAGTGAAGATTATCGGCCGATTTCGCTCTTGCGTTCTCTTCACTCTCAACTCTCCACTCTTCACTCTTTTACCAAGCTCTTCACTCTTTTACTTGGTATCGTACCAGCTGTGCCCCGCCTTGGCCTCTGCCACGAGCGGTGCATCCATCTGGAATGCGTTCTCCATCTCCTCGGTGAGCAGGTGCATGGCGGTTTCCTGCTCGTCCTTCGGTGCCTCGAGGATGAGTTCGTCATGCACCTGGAGAATCAATCGGCTCTGCAGACCGTCTCTCAGCAGGCGGTCGCGGACGCGGACCATGGCGATCTTGATGATATCCGCGGCGGTGCCCTGAATCGGGGTATTCATGGCAACACGCTCACCGAACGAGCGCATATTGAAGTTCTTGCTCTTCAGTTCGGGCAGCGCACGGCGGCGGCCGAACAGGGTGGAAACATAGCCCTGCTCCCTGCCGGTCTGCTTGATGTCCTCCATATATTTCTTCACGCCCGGATAGGTGTCAAGGTAGGTTTTGATAAACTCGCCCGCCTCTTTGCGCGTTACGCCGATATCCTGCGCGAGTGAGAAATCCGAAATGCCGTACACGATGCCGAAGTTGACCGCCTTGCACGAGGAGCGCATCTGCGGCGTGACCTCCTCAAGCGGCACATGGTAGACCTTGGCAGCCGTTGCGGCGTGAATATCCTGCCCGTGCTTGAAGGCTTCGATCATGTGCTCGTCCTGCGAGATATGCGCAAGCACGCGCAGCTCGATCTGCGAATAATCCGCGTCGATCAGGACGTGATTTTCGTCCGGTGCGACAAACATGCGGCGCAGTTCGCGGCCAAGCTCGGTGCGGACCGGAATATTCTGCAGGTTCGGGTCGGTCGAGGACAGACGTCCGGTGGCGGTCACGGTCTGCTGAAAATGCGTGTGAATGCGTCCGTCCACCGGGCTGATGACCTTGAGAAGTCCCTCAACGTAGGTGCTTTTCAGCTTGGTCAGCTTGCGGTACTCGAGGATGCGCGGCACGATCGGGTGGTCCTCCGCGATACGCTCAAGCACCTCAACGTTGGTGGAATAGCCTGTTTTTGTCTTTTTCGGGGCGTGCAGGCCGAGTTTCTCGAACAGCACCTCACCCAACTGCTTCGGACTGTTGATGTTGAACTCGCCGTCCGCGTCATGATAAATCTGCTCGGTCAGGTCGCGGATACGCACGTCCAGCTTGTCACCGAAGGCACGCAGCTCGTCCGGCTCGACCGCACAGCCCGCCGCTTCCATCTCAGCCAGCACGCGCAGGAGCGGCAGCTCGATTTCATAGTACAGTTTTCTCATGCCGAGCTGCTCAATCCGGTCAGCCGCCTCGGCGTAAATGGCGCGCAGCGCACCGACATGCTGCGCCACGGCCTTCTCTGTGTCCTCCTGACCGCCGAGGAGTGAAACCGCCGCCGGATCGTCCAGATCCAGCTCCGGCAGCTCGGCATTGCAGTACGCAAGCGCGAGCCGCGGCAGGTCGTAGCCGGACTGGGTCGGGTCGAGCAGGTACGCCGCGATGGCGGTGTCAAACACGATGCCCTTCGGGTCCATACCGCGCTGCAGCAGTGCCCGCACGGTGGCCTTCGCATCGTGCAGCACGAGCGACAGCGTGCCGTCGAACAGGCGGCACAGAATGTCGTTCCACGCGTCACCGAACGCCTCGGCGAACAGGATGTGCGCCGTGTCGCCGTCCAGCAGGCAAACTGCACCTAAGGTTTCCGGCACGATGGCGTACACGCGGTCGCAGTCGGTCAGCGAATCCATTAAGTTGAACGCTTCGAGCACATTCTCCACTCGTTCTGTTTTCAGCTCCGGCAGGCGCGGCGCGGACACGCTCTCGCCCGAAAGGTCAAACCGCTTGATGAAATTCTTGAACTCCAGCCGCGTCAGCAGGTCGTAGAGCGCGGTCTCGTCGATGTCCTGCGCGGGCAGGTGCTCCACATCGAGGTCGAGCGGCACGCTGCGGTCGATGGTGGCGAGCCAGTAGCTGTCCTTCGCGGACTGCTCGCCGTTCTGCAGCTTGGTGCGCGCACCCTTTTTGATGCGCTCGTCCTCGATATTCGCGTACACGCCCTCAAGCGTGCCGAAGTCGTGCAGAAGCTGCATGGCGGTCTTTTCACCGATGCCGGGCACGCCGGGAATGTTGTCCGACGAATCGCCCATGAGCGCCTTGAGGTCAATCAGGCGAATCGGGTCGAAGCCGTATTTCTCGCGGAAGGCGGCGGTGTCATAGGTCTGGTAGGTGGTCTGTCCCATGCGGGTGGAGACCAGCATGACGGTCGTGCCGCCGCCGACAAGCTGCAGGCTGTCGCGGTCACCGGTTACGACCACACAGGTGTCGCCGTGCTCGTCCGCGCGGCGGCTGATGGTGCCGAGCAGGTCATCCGCCTCAAAGCCTGCCTTTTCGCAGCGGGTAACGCCCAGGGCATCGAGCACCTGCTTTGTAATCGGCAGCTGCGCCGCCAGCTCATCCGGCATGCCCTTGCGGGTGGCCTTGTAGGCGTCGAATTTGAGGTGACGGAAGGTTTTCTCCTTCACGTCAAAGCAGACGATGGTGCGGTCGGGCTGCTCCTCGTCCTGCAGTTTGAACAGCGTAGCCAGAAAGCCGTAAACCGCGTTGGTGGGCAGTCCCTCGTGGTTGGTCAGCTGCCGGATGCCGTAGAACGCGCGGTTCAATATGCTGTTGCCGTCTATCACCATGATTTTCATGTGTATTTTCCTCGCTCATTGATACATTATATATAGTATACCACATTTTCGTTTATCCTGCCACTGCTTCAAGCGCCATCTGCACCGCGCCGATGAGCGCCAGATGGGCGGGATAGTAAATATAGAAAAAGTGCTTCATCTTCCATTTGCCGCGCTCATTGCCGAGCAGCAAAATCGGGAAGATCGCCAGCACGCAGAAGCGCTGCAAGCCGCCCATCACACCGGCAAGCGCCAGCAGACCGATCGCAAAACCGAGCCGCTCGCCGATGACCGGCGGAATGCCGGCGAACACGCGCTCCCAGAGCAGACGTCCGGCTTCGGCGTACAGCGGCAGCAGCACGCCAGCGAAGCCGTAGTCGATGTAGACCGTCCGGCACAGCAGGTAAAATACAGCGGCAAGCGCGGCTGTCAATGCCAGAAAGCGCAGTTTTCCGCTGCTTTTCCACGCCTCCATACCGTACAGCAGCAGAATGGACAGGCTCAGCGTGATGAGCGCGTTGCCGCAGAAGCCGCCGAACGGCAGAAACGCAATAACGCACACTGCGCCGCACGCGAACACGCTGCCGAAGTAGCGGGCTTTGTTCCGCGTATAGCGGCAGCCCTCTGCAATGCAGTAGGAGAACAGCGGAAACGCCAACCGTCCGATCACGCGCAGCCACACCGCCTGCGGAAAAAATGCCGCGCCGATGTGGTCAATCGTCATGCACACCATGGCAAGAATCTTCAGTTGGTTCTTGGTCAGCTGTTTCACGCGCGTTCGCCACCTTTATGTATCAATTATAGCACGCCGAGTGGGAAAGGCAAAGGGCGTTTTGCGCCGTACCCACGGCGGTGGGCAAAGAGGGTAGACACCTACGGTTTCTACCCTCTTTGAACACCCGTTTCCCTTGGAAGCCTACCTTGGGTGCAGATGGTAGACTTCGTAAGCAGGAAAAGGAACGGCAGTCGGGTTACACTTCCGTAGGGGCGCGCATTGCGCGTCCATTTCTCTACCTCTACACAGTGTCGGATACCGTACTGCTACACATACGGTTTACTTCCAGCAGGCGCGGCATACCCGTGCCGCGCAACTCGTAAGTCTGGAGGTTACGGACAGCACCTACGAATCTATCTATTTAGTAGCTTTTATCCTCGCAGGCCCTGTCCATCATAACGCGCTGACGAATTGTGCGGCACGGTTATGCCGCACTCTGCGTTGATTAACCCGCATGTGTAGCAGTACGCTATCCGAGAACTGCGAAAGGTTTGCGAAAGTCACGCAAGAGTAACCCGACTGCCGCGTCCTTTTCCTGCTTACGCAGTCTACCATCTGCCCCCAAGCCCTTGAGGGAAAAGAGGAGATTCACAAGAGGGTGGAAAACCGCAGGTTGTCTACCCTCTTGTGCGCCCGCCGCGCGTAGCGGCACTCCCCGTCGTGGTTCACGGCAAAACTCTCCGCCCGGAAAGGGCAAACCGCCTGCGCGGTTCGGGCACACCGCAAAAGCTCTGCCTGCGAATCCCTGTCCGAGAGTACGATCTTAACGCAAAAACCGTCCGGCACCGGAGTGCCGAACGGTTTAGAGAGGTGTTTACTTTTTCTTGTCCGGAGGCGCTGTGTGATGACAGCTGCCGCCGCAATGTGCGCAATCGCCGCCGCAGCCGCCGGACTTCTTGACGAAGACCGAACGAACCGCAAAGAACACGACAGCCACTACGATCAAAGCCAGAATTACATCACCAATACTCATGGTAAAAGCCTCCTTTCAAATACGGAAGGATCAGTTGGCGTCCACGCTCATGCGGCGCAGACCCTCGGTGGAGTCAGCCTTGGCCGGCTTGCGGAACAGCAGGAAGATGATCAGCGCGATGAACGCGATGGCAACGACCGTGCCGATACCGAAGGTCAGCTCGCCGGTGATCAGACCGCCGATCTGATAAATGATGGTGGATACAACGTAAGCGTAAGCACACATGTAGCCGATTGCAAGTGCGGTCCACTTGCCGTTGTTCATCTCACGCTTGATGGCGCCCATTGCCGCGAAGCACGGTGCGCACAGCAGGTTGAATGCCATGAACGCATACGCGCCGACCTGCGTGAAGTCAGCAGCCAGCTCGCTCCAGATTTCGGAGCCGTCCTCTGCAACCTCGCCGACGAAGTGATACAGCTGACCGAAGGTAGCAACAACGTTCTCCTTCGCAACCAGACCCGAGATGGTGGCAACGGTTCCCTTCCAGTTGCCGAAGCCCGGCAGCGTGAAGATCGGAGCGATCACAGAGCCGATGCGCGCCATGATGGAGTTGTCGATATCGGATACCGCGCAGAACGCGCCGCCTTCCCAGCCGTAGCCGAGGGTGAACCACATAAAGATGGTGGACAGCAGGATAACGGTGCCTGCCTTCTTAATGAAGGAGGAGCCGCGCTCCCACATGGAGCGGAATACGTTGCCGGCGGTCGGAACGTGGTAGCTCGGCAGCTCCATGACGAACGGAGCCGGGTCGCCGGTGAAGATCTTGAACTTCTTGAGCATGATGCCCGAGATGATGATGGACAGCACGCCCAGAACGTATGCGGAGAATGCGATGGTGCCGGAGCCGCCAAAGAACGCACCTGCGAACATTGCGATGATCGGCAGCTTAGCGCCGCACGGTACGAAGCAGGTGGTCATGATGGTCATGCGGCGGTCGCGCTCCTGCTCGATGGTACGGGAAGCCATGACAGCCGGTACGCCGCAGCCGGAGCCGATCAGCATCGGGATGAAGGACTTGCCCGAAAGACCGAACTTGCGGAAGATACGGTCCATGATGAATGCAACACGCGCCATGTAGCCGCAGTCCTCGAGGATAGCGAGGAAGAAGAACAGGATGAGCATCTGCGGAACGAAGCCCAGAACCGCGCCAACACCGGCAACGATACCGTCCATTACCAGGCTGTAAACCCAGCCGTCCTCGTTAACGCCCATGGAAGCGAACAGCTTCTCCAGCAGCACCGGAATACCCGGCACCCATACACCGAAATCAGCCGGGTCCGGCTCCTCGGCGGTCATGGTCTCCTCGAAGGTCGCAAGAGTAACGTCCTCGGTGGTAACCTCACCGGAGTCCTCGTCCTCGAACTCGGCAGTGCCGACAACCGATGCAGCAGCCGGGTCTGCCTCGATAGCAGCAGCTGCGTCAGCGATGGCGGTCTCGTCAGCCTCCTCGGCCTCGAGCGCCTCGGTCAGAGCAACGGTGTCGATGCCGGCCTCGTCAGCAGCCTCGAGCCATGCGTCGCGGCGGGTGATCTGGTCGTCGTACTCGGCGGTTGCTTCCTCATAGTCAGCAGCGCCGATGGTGAACAGATGCCAGCCCTCACCGAACACACCGTCGTTGGCCCAGTCGGTGAAGATGCCGCCCGCGGTGGTTACGGAAACGTAGTAGACCAGCCACATGACCAGTGCAAAGATCGGCAGAGCGAGGATTCGGTTGGTAACAATGTGGTCGATCTTATCCGAGGTGGACAGACCGGTCTTTTTCTTCTTTACACAGTCCTTGACCAGCTTGCCAATGTACTGATAGCGCTCATCGGTGATGATGGACTCCGCGTCATCGTCAAGCTCCTCCTCAACGGCGGTGATGAGCTTCTCGATCTTGTCCTGCACGTCCTTGCCGAGCGTAAAGCGCGCCTGCACCTTGCTGTCGCGCTCGAACAGCTTGACAGCGAACCAGTGGCGCTGTGCCGGCTCGGTAACGTCTGCAATCAGCTTTTCGATCTCGTTTACCGCATTTTCAACGGTGTCGGAGAACTTGATGCGTGCCGGAGCCTTGCCCTCCTTGGCAGCCTTCTTTGCCGCCTCGACCAGCTCCCTGGTGCCCTCGCCCTTGATGGCTGCGGTCTCAACGACCGGCACGCCAAGCTCCTGGGACAGCTTCTTTACGTCGATCACGTCGCCGCGCTTCTTGACGATATCCATCATGTTCAGCGCGATAACGACCGGAATGCCCATCTCGAGCAGCTGGGTGGTCAGGTACAGGTTGCGCTCGATGTTGGAGGCATCCACCAGATTCATGATGGCCTGCGGCTTCTCGTTTACGAGGTAATCACGCGCAACGACCTCCTCCAGCGTGTACGGAGAGAGGGAGTAAATACCCGGCAGGTCGGTGATCAGGACTTCCTTATCGCCCTTGAACTTGCCTTCCTTCTTTTCCACGGTAACACCCGGCCAGTTGCCGACATACTGGGTCGCACCGGTCAGATCGTTAAACATCGTGGTCTTGCCGCAGTTCGGGTTGCCGGCAAGTGCCAAACGAATTGACATGTTTTTTCCCCTTTCTTGGGATTAGTATCCGCTAACCCCTATGTAAAAAAAATTTTAACGAATTTTCGTCTGCCGCAATGTGCCCAAAGGGCGCGGTTTTTCGTCAGCCCTCGATTGAAACCGTGGTTTCAATCGAAATCAGTCTACCTGAATCATCTCAGCATCTGCCTTGCGAAGCGACAGCTCGTAGCCGCGCACGGTGATCTCGACCGGATCGCCCAGCGGCGCTACCTTGCGGACATAGATCTCCGCACCGCGAGTGATGCCCATATCCATGATGCGGCGGCGGGTTGCACCCTCGCCCTCAATCTTGCGGACGGTTACGGTGGCACCGACCGGCGTGTGTCTCAGATTGCTCATTTGCGTTTGCCCCCTTTGCAATTAAACCATAATGCGCGAAGCCATCTGCTCGGAGATTGCGACGCGCGCATCCTTCACGTTTACGATCACGTTGCCTGCCAGAGAAGACACAACAGTGACCTTTGCGCCCTCGACAAAGCCGAGATTCTGCAGGAACTTTCTCGTCTGGTCTTTTCCTCGAATGGTCTTTACGGTGGTCTCTACACCAACATCCATTAACGTAAGCGGCATAATGGTAATCCTCTCCTTTTCTGTAATCTCTGCGCGAAAAAAAAGTGTTTTGTATCAGGTTAGACCGCTCTAACCTATTTATCATTTGAAGTTTACACCAGCTAACCTTTTGTGTCAATACGGAAAAAGCAAGTTTGTCAAAGCTAACTAATCTGCACAGAGTTTGCCGTGACTAATTGTGCAGTATGCTGTTGCTAACTACCGGTTTCCGCCAGACAGGAGGAAGCCCGCGGCCATTGTTCCGGATGACCGCGGGCTCATGTTGAGGCTGTCAAAAAACTATCGTTTTTCGAGCAGCCTCTCGCTCGAAACCACGCTTTCGAGCGAATACTGAAGAAAAACCGCGCCCTGACGGGCACATTTTTTCTTCCCTTGTATAAAAAGTCAGGTACACGCCCTGACTTTTTATGAATTTGCTCCGCAAATTCTATTTTATGCGTGCTGCCGCACGAAGCGCAAAAATTAAAATAATACTTTTTGACAGACTGCATGTTATCGGGGTAACGCCGCTGCTGACCCGCCTTTTCCGCAGATAGGAGGAAGCCCGCGGCCATTGTTCCGGATGACCGCGGGCTCATGTTATGTTTTGACATACCGGGCAGTATGCCATGGGGTTTCCCCCGGGACAAGAAAGGATATTTGTATCATAACTGATACCGTCGTATCAGTTACGACCGTGAGTTAATTCGTTTGAAACCACGGTTTCAAACGAGGGACTTTGCCGAACGGTGTTCGGACAAAGTCTGGGTCGCAATCTGCGCGCCGCACGCGGCACACAGCATTGCTCTTAGGAGTATAAAAACCGTGATTCATGCTCCCGGTTTTTATGGATTTGCCTTGCAAATCCTATCGAAATTGCGCTTCGCGCAGGTAATATGAAGCGCGTTAAGAGAATTGCGGGATTTAGAATGCTGCGAAGCCCTTGCCGAACTCCTTGCACTTTGCGATGCCGTCGTCGTCCGGGGTTTCGTTGAGGATGAGACCCTCATCGGTGTAGATGACAGCGTTTGCGTCGTTGGTACGCTGTACCCAGTCACGCATCCACTGGCCGTCGCCCCAGCCGTAGGAGCCGAACAGCGCAACCTTCAGGCCGGAAATCTTGCTCTCCAGCTCGGTGAAGAACGGGTCAAACTCGGTCTCCTCGAGAACCTCGGCACCCATAGCCGGGCAGCCGAGAGCGATCTTTGCGTACTTAACAGCGTCAGCCGGGGTGGTGTCCGCAACGTTCAGTACGTCAACTTCCATGCCGCCCTCGCGGATGCCGTCTGCGATTGCGTTTGCCATCTGCTCGGTGTTGCCGGTCTGGCTCCAGAAAATAACTGCTGCTTTGCTCATGATAATTTTGCTCCTTCGCATGTATTGTTCTATATTTGTAGTTCTATCGAGTTATGCTATGCTGCAAACACTTCAAAAAGGGTTTCGCCCTTGTCAACGCGTCTGGTCACAGCGCGGCATACCCGCGATAGGCGGTCAAACAGTCGGGATGCCGCCTCGGCATCGCCGTACACCTTCCAGAGACCGCTTAATTTGCAGCCCTTTCCGGCGTATCGAATAAAGCCCACAACGTCCTCGATCGGGTATCCGAGGAACAGTCCGATCTCGTGCGGAAAGTCCTTGGACATGGCGATGCGGCGCTTGAGATTGCGCAGCAGTACGTCGAGCGGCTGACCGACAGGGTACGCAAAGTGCCGGAGCACATGCTGCACCTGCGGGTCCGCCATGCGGCGTTCAAGCTGCGGCTTGCTGTATACCAGTAAGAGGAAGCGTGCGCTGCAGGCGCAGACGATCTCGAAGTGAATCTCTCGCGCTGCGAAAGCATTGCGGTATTCGCTGAGCCGCTGCGGCAGATCGGGATATAAATTCCGGTCGCACGACACCAGACTTGCCGGTTTGATGCCCGCCAGTGTCGGCGAGCAGTAGGTCGCTAAAAGTCGATCCAAGCCATTTTGCATTGCTGATGCACCTCCCGTTTACAGTATTTCCGGTCTGTACATTTGGTATGCGGTTTTCCCGAACAGCGCGGCTGCGGTTAGCCATTCAGCCGCGCAGACCAGTAACGGTTTTGTTCGGAATGATGCGCAAAATACAGAGGAAGCTGTTTCTTTTATAACTTTTCAGCACGTTCCCGTTCCGTGAGGAAGCGTGCCGGTCAACGGGGCGTATCAGTAAGCCTCGGCTAACCATGTATATAAGTTAGCATATCCTAACCAATATGTCAAGCCCTTTTTCGAGAGAAATTTTCGGCTGAATCCCGGGCGGTTAGGTTTTGCTAACTATACCGTTCAGATAGACGTTTTCTCAGCGTGAGAATGGGCGTTTTTCTGTCTTTTCGGCAGGGAAAATTTTTTCGGGATTTCCCGGATTTTCTGCACCGGCTGAAAAAACGAAAAGGGCATACCTTTCGGTACACCCTAATGTATAAATTATTCCACTTCCACGCCGTTGATACGCGCGGATTCATCCCCGGTGAGCGGAATGACAAGGCATTTCTGCCCTTCCACAACCTCGGTATGGACGTTTACGGCTCTCTCCTGCGGCATGCGAACGTCGATGACCGTGCCGGTCTCCCACGGAACGTCGTCCTCGTCCGTGTCGGCGGCGTTTGCCGCCTGATGCGCCAGCTCCTGCTGCAGCACTGCCACCTTCTGCTCCAGGGCGGCGGTATGCGCCTTGACCGTGCCCTCCTCGACCAGACGGCTGTCCAACACGTTATGCGCCTGCGGCGGCTGGTCACCGAACACCTGCTCGTACGACTTCTCGATCTGCGCGCGCACGCTGTCCGGCACCTCGGCCTCGGTCGCCAGACCGGAAACCGCCTCGGCGGTCAGCTCGACCGGCGGCAGGCTCTCGTCCTCCTCCCGCTCGGCCACCATCGCGCTGATGGTCTTCTGCATCTGGAAGAACGCCGCGTCCGCCTGCTCCTCATCCTCACCGAAGGCGTCGTGCACCACGTTCTTGAACGCCAGCTTGTCCTCGGCAGCCGTGCGCTGCGCGACACAGCCGAGCACGTTCTCGATGAACTCGGGGTGCGACGGACGGCCGGTCTTGACGTAGTACATCACGGCGTTGACATCGCTGCCGCGGTTTGCAAACGCCGGGTACACAAAGCCGAGGTCGGGCAGACCGACAACCCAGTCGCGCTCCCGCGCACCGATGCGGTTTTCGTTCTCCTTGTAGCCGAGCGCAGGCTTCGCCAGCTCGACCGGACAGACCGCGCACACGCAGTACGCATACAGCTCGGTGGATTCGTCCTGGTCCTCACCCGAGGTGGCCTTGCTCGGCACGTCGTACACATCGTGGTAAACCACGATCAGGTAGTTGCCCGGGTAGCTGTACTCCTCGATCACCTGCTCGTACAGGCGGTCGAGCAGCTCCTCGTTCGCCAGCTTGCTGTCCTTGAGCGTCAGCAGGTATTTCTGGTGCTCGATGCCGCTGTCGCTGCGGTCAAACTCCAATTCCAGCAGGTTTGCGCCGAGCGTGCCGCTGAACGTCTTTTTGGCGATCTCGAGGTACTTGTAGTATTCATCCTCTTCCAGTTCGGAAAACTGCTCGGTGAACTTGGTCACGATCTGCTTGCCGCTGTTGACGTAGCAGCCGCACAGACGCCCGAACGTGCATTCGGTCTTTTTCAAACGGCGGCGCAGCTCCTGCACATCGCCCTTGGTGATATTCATAGGTTTCGCTCCTTAGCGTGTGGATTCGGTATATACAAGTATACGGCATTTTCCATGCAAAAGGCAAGCATTTTCACACAAAAAGCGGCCGACCGGGTGAGGTCAGCCGTAAATTGACAGGTTTTGCGCCTGTGTGATATACTTGTCATAAGGAAACGCCTGTTTGCATGGACAAACGGTCAGCTCCTCTTTTCCTCCCTCGGTTTGAGGCGGAAAGGAGGTGGCGTAAATGCGGAAGAAAGCACTTCAGCTTTTGGTATGTGCAGTCATTGTATTGTACATTTTCTCCGTATATGCGCGATGACCGTCCGGCGGCAACCGTACGGTCATCTGTGAAAACTTTTGACTGAACTTGGGAGCTGACCGTCCAACGGACAGCGTTTCCCTTTAATTACATTATAGCACACTTTCAGGCACTGTCAACCTGCGGAAATTGACATTTTTCGCACGTCCTGTTATACTTAACTCGTGGAAACGCTGTTGCACACGCAGTGAGCAATCACTGCAGGCGGTCAGATCTTCTTCTTCCCCACAGTCTGTGGGCGGAAGGAGGTGCTGCGCATGAGGAAGAAAGCCTTTGAGCTTTTTATCTGTGCGGTCATTGTACTGTACATGTTCCTTATAAATGCGCGATGACCGCTTGGCTCGTACCCCAAACGGTCATCGTCTAAAAAACCTTGATCTGTTGTAAGGTCTGACCGCTGCGCACAGCGTTTCCCTTTTTGTATCTTTATTATACCACACGAGCGCATGTTGTCAAGCGGCGTGATTTGCCGTAAATGCGCGATGACCGCTTGGCTCGTACCCCAAACGGTCATCCTAAAAAAATGACTACTTAGAAAGGGTCTGACCGCTGTACAACAGCGTTTCCCTTTAATAAAATTATACCACACTCCCGCGCAAAGTCAAGCGCGGGAGCATTTTTATGCCTGCTCTGCGCGTTCACTCTGCCGGCTCTCTCCCGGAGCGTTCCCCGGTTTCTCCGGCGGCTGCACCCTCACCTCGGGCGGGTTTCTCTTATCGCCGGACTGCCGGAACCGATCGTCAATATGCGCACGGAGCCGTTCGGCGTGGCCGCTGCTGCGCGAGGTCACGGTGATGCTGACGCGCTCGCCTTCCTTTGCTTCCTGCCGGACGGTATGCTCCACCGCCTTATCAATGTGTGCAAACCGCGGAATTTTGCCGTCCGGCGGCTGCTCCTTGCCGGAAACGCGGGCGCCGAGCACCTGATTGAACCGGTTTACCGTATACACCACGCTGTCCGTGCCGCCCACGACGCTGACGCTGGCATACGGCTCATACGCGGCATACACGCCGGTGGTCGCCATGCCGCACAGGACAGCCGCACACGCCGCCCAGGTCAGCGGCTTTTTCCACCGTCTGCGGTGCTTCGCCGGAATCCGAATCTCCTGTCCGACCGCTCCGTTCTTCGCGTCTACAAGGTGAACCGTGCCGTCCTCCGCGAGTGCGGCGGCCTTTCCCGCTCGAATATCCGTAATTATCGCACGCATTGCTCTGCCTCCTTGCGCATGGTCTGCAGATAGGTGCAGAGGATGGGGTAATCGCCGTCGATGAGCAGCGCCGCCGCTACAATGTAATCCCGGTGACGGGTTATCGTCCGCGCCGACACGCCGCACTGCTGCGCGAGCGCCTTGATCGGCAGGCTGTGCGCGCTCTGCATGGACGCGAACAGCACCGGCGAATGCAGCAGCGTGCCGACCGCCACGGCGCAGCTGCGGCGCGTCTTGTCCGACTTGGGCGAGCTTGCCGCTAAATCATAAAACGCGAATCCGTACTTCTCAAACACCGTGTTTGCCGCCTCGATTTCCTCCTGTGCGCTGACCGGTTTGGCTTCGCTCATCTGCTCCGCGACCGCCTGCTGCATGGCGGCGTCCGCGCTCTCGCGGTCCACCGTGCCGTCGAACGTCTGCGGGGCAAGCGGCGTTTCCGCGTCAAACCGGCGCTGACTGCGGTAATGGTCGGCAAGGCGTCTGCCAATCACAAGCGACGCATACGCGCCGAACGGCCCGCTTGTCGGATCGTAGCCCTTGATGGCTTCGTAGAAGGCCAGCAGTGCGACCGAGTATTCATCGTCGCTGCGCGTGACCGCAAAGCCTGCATGCCTGCTCGCGCACCGGAGAACAAATGCCTCGTGTGCCTCAATGAACCGCTCCAAAAACGGCTCGTCCGTGCGTGCGCGGACTGCCTGTGTGCTCGTCTGCATGCCGCCGCCTCCCTTCCTTTGGTGATACTATCATAAGTTTGTTCTATGTTGAAACGGTGTACCGACTGTTACCGTTCCGCGTAGACTTCCGTATGTTTTGAAGGACACAGACAGCAAAAAGCACCGCAGAATACAAGCTGCGGTGCTCTTTCATTCGTTCAGGTTGTTGCTTTCTCGTTCTCTTCGCGCGTTAGCGCGCATTCAATAGGATTGCATTGCAATCCATAAAAACGGGGAGCATGTATCTGCGCAGCGCGGTCAAGAAACCGCGCAAGGATAGCGCAAATTTTTATACTTCTGGAGGGAGAAAGTTTCAACCAACGGGCGGAACTTTCGGACGA
>NZ_JAQEHY010000016.1:3922-54049 GCF_027665985.1 Butyricicoccus sp. AM78-15b2TA | reverse complement strand
TTAGTATATCAAAACCAGAAGCGTTTGTCAAGAACTTTTTTCGATTTATTTTTCAATCAATTTTCGTTCATCGACTCGATTCTATTTTGACCGCTGTCGAAACAGCTTATTCAGAATACCAAACTTTTCACCGTTTGTCAAGAACTTTTTTCAAATTCTTTTTGGTACGCTGAACCGCTGTTTGAAAACAACCTATTTAGAATACCATCGTCCCCCTGTTTTGTCAATAACTATTTTTCATTTTTCTGCATTTTATGCAAACCCTTGAGATACCGCCGTAAATCTGCTATACTGAATATATTATATAAAGATTTGTGAAGAGAAAAAGGAGGTGTCGGCTTGCCTATCAAGATAGCCGACAGTCTGCCGGCACGCGCCGTATTGGAAAGCGAAAACATTTTCGTTATGACCGAACACCGTGCCGCGACACAGGACATTCGTCCTCTTCGCATCGGTTTACTCAACCTGATGCCATTGAAAATCATTACCGAAACCCAGATCCTGCGCTGTTTATCCAACACGCCGATCCAGATCGAGGTCGATCTGATCCAGACCGAAACGTACCATTCCAAAAATACGCCGGAGGATCATCTTCTCACCTTCTACAAGACGTTCGACGATATCCGCGACCAGAAATATGACGGTTTTATCATCACCGGTGCGCCGGTAGAGACCATGCCGTTTGAGGAAGTCGAATACTGGAAGGAACTGACCGAGATCATGGACTGGACTAAAACGCACGTTCATTCCACGCTGCACATCTGCTGGGGGGCGCAGGCCGGTCTGTATTATCACTACGGTATTCCGAAGTACATGCTGCCCGAAAAAATGTCCGGTATTTTCAAGCACCATGTTCTGCTGCCGAAGGAGCCGCTGCTGCGCGGCTTTGATGATATCTTCTGCGCACCGCACTCGCGCCACACCGAGGTGCGTGCCGCCGACATCCGCAAAAACGATCGTCTGACCATTCTCGCGGAGTCGCACGAAGCCGGTGTGCACATCGTAGAGGCAATGAACGGCCGTCAGATCTTTGTGCTGGGCCACGGCGAGTACGACGCCGACACGCTCAAAAAGGAGTATGAGCGTGATCTGGCTAAGGGCATGAACCCGGAGGTGCCGCGCCATTACTTCCGCAACGATGATCCCAACGAGGACGTACTGGTGACCTGGAAGGCACATGCCAACCTGTTTTACACCAACTGGGTCAACTACTATGTGTACCAGACAACACCGTATTATCTGGACAAAATGTAACACAAAAGCCGCTCATCCATTGGATAGCGGCTTTTTCGCACAAAAAGGGAGTATCAAAAGATACTCCCTTTCGTTTTACAGGTTCTGCTCTCTTTCCTCGTCTGCTGCGCCGACCAGATGGCACAGTGTCATCAGGCTGTCCGATAGATGCACGTTTTCGACCGGAACGCCCAGTCCCTCCAAATGAAGGTCCTCGCCGGTGAAATTCCACAGACCGCGGATACCGCGCTCTACCAGACCGTGTGCGATACGCGGGGCATCTCCGCGCGGAATGGTGAGCACCGCCACATCCGGCTTGTTGCGCTCAATAAACTCCGCAAGCGTATCCGCGCTGCGTACCTCATGGCCGCCAAAGCGCTGACCGATGAGCTGCGGATTTGCGTCAAACGCACACAGCAGCTCAAAGCCGCTGGCAGAAAAGTTAAAGTTATTAAGCAGTGCACGACCGAGGTTGCCGGCACCCAGCAGAATCGCCGTGCGGCCGGTCCGCAGACCCATGATCGCACCCAGCTCCTCCTGCAGTTTGTCGATATTATAACCGTAGCCCTGCTGACCAAAGCCGCCGAAGCAGTTAAAGTCCTGACGAATCTGCGAAGCGGTCAGTCCCATGCGCTCTGCCAGTGCTTTGGAGGAGATACGCTGCTCCCCTTCAGCCTTCAGCTCACAAATATTCCGATAATAGCGAGGCAATCGCTGAATTACCGCTTTGGAAACCTCTTGCTTGTGTTCCACAGACCCTCTCCCTCTCTCAAATTCTATTTCTCGTGTAAATTACAGCTTAGCGATGGTATCCAGCACATAATCGGTAAATTCCTGTGCGGTTGCACCGGTATCACGACCGGTAACAACAACCTTGTGCTCCTCTACCATGCAGATATCAAGTGCGCGGTCGAGCTTCTTTGCCAGTTCGATTTCACCGATGTGCTCAAGCAGCATAACAGCTGCACGCAGTACGGAGGACGGATCCGCGTACTTTGCACGGCCTTCCTGTACCATACGCGGCGCAGAGCCATGAATTGCCTCGAACATCGCATAGCGCTTGCCGATATTGGCAGAGCCTGCCGTGCCGACACCACCCTGGATCTCAGCGGCCTCGTCGGTGATGATGTCGCCGTACAGGTTCGGCAGTACAACGACCTTAAAGTCACGGCGGCGCTTGTCGTCGAGCAGCTTTGCGGTCATGATGTCGATGTACCAGTCATCAAACTGTACTTCCGGATACTCCTTAGCTACCTTCTGGCAGGTATCGAGGAACTTGCCGTCGGTGGTTTTGATGATATTCGCCTTGGTGACGCAGGAAACACGATTCTTGCCGGTCTTGCGTGCATAGTCGAAGGCCAGACGAGCGATACGCTCGCAGCCCTGCGAGGTAGCTACGGTAAAGTCGATGAACAGATCGTCGTCGATCTGTACTCCCTGCGAACCGACAGCATAGCCGCCCTCGGTGTTCTCGCGGTAGAACGTCCAGTCGATACCCAGCTCAGGCACCTTTACCGGGCGCACGTTGGCAAACAGGTCGAGACCCTTACGCATTGCAACGTTCGCGGACTCTACGTTCGGCCACGGATCACCCTTGCGCGGAGTCGTGGTGGGGCCCTTCAGGATAACGTGGCACTTCTTCAGCTCTTCCATAACGTCGGGCGGGATTGCGCAGCCGAGCTCGGCACGGCGCTCGATGGTCAGACCGTCGATCACGCGGAACTCCACCTTGCCGGCCTTTACCTTGTCTGCCAGCAGAACCTCCAGCGCATGCTGGGCCATGCCGGTGATCATCGGGCCGATGCCGTCGCCGCCGCACACGCCGATGATCAGCTTGTCCAGCTTGGAGTAATCAATAAAATCGTCCTGCTCCTTCATATCCATGATACGCTTGCGCTGGCTCTCTACAACTGCCTCAAATTTATCCAGAACAGACTGGTCGATAGACATGGTTTTGTCCTCCTACACCATTGATATTATTTTAACAAAAGAAAATATGCCTGTCAAGTCCGACCAGAGAACCCGCTTGGCTCTCCGGCCGGCATAACGTCTTGACTTACTTGCTCTGCTGACGTGCGTACAGCAGCGTACCGCCTGCAAGCAGTGCGTGACGCTGGCGCTCGGAAACCTCACAGTCGGCCTTGAAGGTCTTGCCGCCGCAAACAACGGTGACCTGCTTGCCGTTCTTCACTTCCTCGAGCACGTTCGGCAGAGAGATTTCATCCAGCAGATTGATTGCATCGTAATCCGCCGGATCGGCAAAGGTCAGCGGGATGATACCGGAGTTGACCAGATTTGCCTTGTGAATTCGTGCGAAGGACTTGCACAGTACGGCCTTTACGCCCAGATACAGCGGAACGAGCGCTGCATGCTCACGGGACGAGCCCTGACCGTAGTTTGCGCCGCCGACAATCACGCCGCCGCCCTGCTCCTTGCAGCGGGACGGGAACTCCGGATCGACGTTGATGAAGCAGTAGTTGGAGTAGTACGGCACGTTCGAGCGGTACGGCAGCAGCTTTGCACCGGCCGGCAGGATGTGGTCGGTGGTGATGTTGTCCTCGGTCTTGAGAACGACCTTGCCGGTGTAGGATGCCTCGAGCGCCTTGCCCAGCGGGAACGGCTTGATGTTCGGACCGCGAACGACCTCAACCTCAGCCGGATTCTCGGCCGGCTTTACGATCATGTTATCATTGATGGTGAAATGCTCGGGCATTTCGATCTCCGGCATCTCACCGAGGGTGCGCGGATCGGTCAGCACACCGGTCAGTGCCGACGCTGCTGCAACCTCCGGAGATACGAGGAAGATCTGTGCATCCTGGGTGCCGGAACGGCCCTCAAAGTTGCGGTTGAAGGTACGCAGCGATACGCCGCCAGACTCCGGCGACTGACCCATGCCAATGCAGGGACCGCATGCGCACTCCAGGATACGAGCGCCTGCAGAGATGATATCTGCCAGAGCGCCGTTCTGCGCCAGCATATTGAATACCTGCTTGGAACCGGGGCTGATGGTCAGCGAAACCTCCGGGCTTACGGTCTTGCCCTTGAGGATGGAAGCGACCTTCATCATGTCGTAGTAGGAGGAGTTGGTGCACGAACCGATGCAGCACTGGTTTACCTTGATCTCGCCGATCTCGGATACCTTCTTGACGTTATCCGGCATGTGCGGCATAGCTGCCAGCGGCTCGAGTGCGGACAGGTCTACGGTGTACTCCTCGTCATACTCTGCGTCCGGGTCGGAGGACAGCGGTACCCATACGTCGCCGCGGCCCTGTGCTTCGAGGAACTTCTTGGTTGCCTCGTCGGACGGGAAGATCGAGGTGGTAGCACCCAGCTCAGCGCCCATATTGGTGATGGTGGCGCGCTCCGGTACGGACAGGGTCTTTACGCCCTCGCCTGCGTACTCTACGATCTTGCCGACACCGCCCTTGACGGTCATCTGGCGCAGTACGTCCAAGATAACGTCCTTCGCAGATACCCACGGCGACAGCTTGCCGGTCAGGTTGACGCGGACCATCTTCGGCATCGGGATGTAGTACGCGCCGCCGCCCATTGCGACTGCAACGTCCAGGCCGCCGGCACCGAACGCCAGCATGCCGATGCCGCCGCCGGTCGGCGTATGGCTGTCCGAGCCGATCAGGGTCTTGCCCGGTGCGCCGAAGCGCTCCAGATGCACCTGATGGCAGATGCCGTTGCCTGCCTTCGAATAGTAGATACCGTGCTTCTTAGCGACAGAACCGATATATTTGTGGTCGTCCGCATTCTCGAAGCCGGACTGCAGGGTATTGTGGTCAATGTAAGCGACCGAGCGCTCGGTCTTGACCTGATCGACGCCCATCGCCTCAAACTGGAGATAAGCCATCGTGCCGGTGGCATCCTGCGTCAGCGTCTGATCGATCTTAAGGCCGATCTCCTGACCCAGTGCCATTTCGCCGTCTACCAAGTGCGCTTTCAAAATCTTCTGCGCGATTGTCATACCCATGTGTGTTTCCTTCGCTCCTTTATGTCCCGACGCGAAAGTCTTTCGCTTTCGCGCCCCATTCTCGTCAGAATGGGTGGTTGCGGCTTCCACAGCCTTCTCCACGGTGCAGCTCGCACCGTGCCCCAAAAAACAAAAATAGAAGTGGTGTTCGCATACACGAAACCACTTCTATTTTACAACATTCTATCGGTTTTGCAAAGCACTTTTCACCGCAGTGATTTGAAAAAGTTCAAGCCTTTTTCTGCGTTTTTTCAGCAGAATTACTGTTTTCGTCAGAAAGTCACTTGTATTTGTCGAAAAAGCGGTTTCGCAGCAGCTCAACTCACTTGTTCTCCTGCCATGTACCTTCCTCGGTCACTTCGATGACGCTGCTGGTCATATCCAGCTTGCGGTTTTCAAACGCTTCGCGGTTGTTCTCGTAGATGAGACGCAGACCCTCGAGCGTCAGGTTCGGGTCCACATCGTCGATGAGGTCGCAGTATTCCGCCATCATGCGGCCCATGCCGCCGGTAGCGACTACTCTTGCCTTGCCGCCCAGTTCCTTCTGGATATCCGTGATGATGCCGGTCAGCGCGCCGACATAGCCGCGCACCGCACCGGACTGCATGGACTGCACAGTGGTCTTGCCGATGGCATTCTCCGGCCGCTCAATGTCCACGCGCGGCAGCTTGGAGGCCTTGAGGAACAGCGCTTCCATCGCCACCTTCAGACCCGGGAAAATCGCGCCGCCCTGATACGCGCCGTTCTCGTCGATGGCGTCAAAGGTGGTCGCCGTGCCGATATCCACGATGATGAGCGGCTTGCCGTACTTGCGAACCGCAGAAACCGCGTTGACCAGTCGGTCCGCACCGACCTCGCGCGGGTTGGCATAGCAGTTTTCAATGCCGATATCCGCATCGCGGCCCGCAATGACCGGCTGCACAAACAGATACTTGCGGATGGCATTGATCAGCGTATACATCACCGGCGGCACGACCGACGCGATAACGACCGCAGTCGTATCCGCACAGGCGATATCGTGGAAGTGATAATACTGCGCGATCAGCATGCCCAGCTCATCCGAGGTGCGCTCAGAATTGGTGGAAATGCGGAACGAGCCGCGCAGCTTGTCTCCGTCATATAAACCGAACACCATGTTGGTGTTGCCTACGTCGATTGCTAAAAGCATAATGTTCTCCTAATTTTCTATTTCTCTTACAGACGCTCTTTTCGCAGCAGACTGCCGTCCTCATCGACCAGCTCGAGCAGCGTAGCCCGTCCGTTCTCGACAGTCAGCCGAGCATAGCTGGCCGGACCGCCGCGCGGCAGACTGATGCTGCCCGGATTGCATACCCACACGCCGTTCTCCCGCTCGAGCATCATGCGGTGCGTATGCCCGAAAAAAGCAAGCGCGCAGTGCTCCTCGTAAGCCCGCTGCGGCACAATGCCGCTCGACAGCATGCCGACACGCTCACGGTGGCCGTGCGTGATATAAATCCGCACGCCGCCCGGTGTCACAACCGCATTCAGCGGCACATCGGGGTCAAAATCGTTGTTGCCCCGCACGCGGTAGATCGGCATGGCCGGGAACACGCGCTCGATCTCGCGAGCATCCTCGGCATGATCGCCTAAGTGAATGACCGCATCCGGTTCTTCCCTGTCTACCGCAAAGGCCATTGCCATGTTATAGCCGTGGGAATCTGCAAATATCAGCACTTTCATGTTGTTCCCTCTCTCTGCGCCGCACATATAGCTGTATTTTACACCGAGTATCCCGCGATGTAAAGTAATTTTCTTGCGATCAGCCACAATTTATTTCCCTGTGCACACACTTCTCCCCCCGGCGGCATATACTGTCATGAAACAACTTCTTATGAGAGAGGACGGGACGCGAATGAATCAGAACGAACTGCTCCGCAGACTTGCGGCACAGGCCGGTGGAGACGCGGCGCTCGAACGGCTTTCCGGTGCGCTCGGCACCGCAGACGGCAGACGTGCGGTCGAGCAGCTGTCCGCACAGCATGCCGCTGAGCTGGAACAGGCCGCAAAAGCCGCGCAAAGAGGTGACATGCGCAGCGCAGCACAGGCAGCGCAAAAACTCATGCAGACACCCGAGGGTGCGCGGCTTGCTGCTCAGCTGCGGCACATTTTCGGCAAATAAGGAGGCGTTTGGATGGAAAACGATATGCTTTCCTCGCTGCTGAGCGACCCGGAGACACTGCAAAACGCGATGAAAACCGTGTCCGATCTGCTCGGCGGTCAGCCGTCCGCACAGGCAGAGCCGCAGAGCACCTACGATCCGGCCTCCGAAATGATGCAGAAGGCGCTTCCGGTCATCGGCGCGATCGCGCAGAGCGGACAGAATGCCGTAAAACCGGAAAAACGCGCACTGCTCGGTGCGCTCAAGCCGTTCGTCGCCGAGGAGGTTTCCGGCCAGTTCGACCGTGCCCTCCGTCTCGTCAGCATGGCTCGGATGGCTCGAGCGGCGCTCGGACAGGTGAACCGCTCTGCAGACGATACCGCGCCGCGAGCCTTATAGGAGGTGCTGACCCATGTATAACCGCTATCTTGCTGCCGCAGAGCAGACCGCACCGGAAACAAACGAGCCGCCGCAGAGCAGCACCTTTTCCGGTCTCGGACGCACGCTGAATGAGCGTCTGCAGGGTGTCCGGCTGGATATGGATACTATGATCGCCCTGCTCATCGTGTGGTTCCTGCTAATGGACGATGACGGCGTGGTGGATTGGGAACAGTTTCTGCTCACCGCCGCCCTGCTCCTGTTTGGGCTGTGAGTACATGAAAAAAACTGCCGCACGGTTGATGTGCAGCAGTTTTTTATTGCATTCGCGTGCTATAATTGAGAATGAGCGCTATCCTTGCGCAAGTTCCGTCCGCGCTGCCGAGATTTCTTGCAATACGGCAAGTATTGCAAGAAACCGTGCCTCATCAGTACGCAGAATTTATTCGCAAATCGCTCTTGTTCCATTATGCGGTATTGCCTTAATCCGCGCCTTCGGTGCGCACATTCATTTTCCATTCTCCATTTTCAATTACAAAATAGGTCCCGACCCATCATCCTTCTCCTTGGTGATGGACTTGATCACAACGGTATAGCTGTCGCCCTCCTCAGTGGTGACATCCACCTGGTCACCGACCTTTTTGCCGAGCACCGCCTTACCGAGCGGTGCTTTGCAGCTGATTCTGCCGTTCAGTGGATCACACCGCACGGTCGTTACCACCTGAATGGTATCCGTGTCATCATCGTCCTCAAACAGCAGCTCCACCTTATCGAACAGACCGACCTCATCCGCGCCCGCTTTATCCTCAATCACATGCGCGGATTTAATCATGCGCTCCAGATAGCGGATGCGGCTGCGGTTGCGGTTCTGCGCCTGCTTGGCGGCTTTGTATTCAAAATTTTCACTCAGGTCACCGAACGCGCGTGTGCGCTTGACCTCCTCGATCAGCTCGGGCATCAGCTCCAGCTTGCGATGGTCCAGTTCCTTCTGCATCATTTCAATGTCCTGTGCGGTCAGATCGTCATGCATAGCTTTTCATTTCCTTTCATGCTTCCATGCTCATGCCTTAGATTATATGCTGTTTAGCGGAATTTTGCAACGCCTGTCCTCCCGTCAAATTTCCGCATGGTCAACTTCACGTGTTAACCGCGTAGAATGTTCAACATTTTGCACAATTTTCTATTTTTCTGCCATTTTTATTTGCTGTATCGTTTTCTATATGATATACTGTTGCTATACGCCTGTACACCACAAAGCAGGGTGCTGACGTTTTCCGTTGGCCGCCCTGCTTTTTTGCTGTGTACGGGAGAATCACGAAAAGGGGAATAAAAACATCATGGGAACTGCATTTTTGCGGCAGCTTCAGCAGGAATTCAAGGGCTACAACGGGCAAAAGCTGGCCAAGGACCTGATGGCTGGTCTGACCGTTGCGGCAGTGGCGCTGCCTCTGGCACTGGCGTTCGGCGTATCGGCCGGTGCAACAGCGGCCTGCGGCCTGGTTACGGCGATTGTTTCCGGTCTTATCATTTCGGCGCTGACCGGCGGCTATTATCAGATTTCCGGTCCGACCGGTGCGATGGCAGCCATTCTCGGCTCGCTGATCGCGACCTACGGCATGCAGGGCATGTTCGTGGCAACCTTTCTCGCCGGTGCGCTGCTCATCCTTGCGGCTGTGCTGCACCTCGGCAACCTGACCGCCTTCGTACCCGCGCCGGTTATCACCGGTTTTACCTCGGGTATTGCGGTCATCATCGCAATGGGGCAGATCGACAACTTCTTCGGCACGCACTCGGAAGGGGCCAGTGCGATTGCGAAGATCATCTCGTATAAGGATCTCGGCTTTCATCCGGATATTGCTACCACGCTGATCGCGCTTTTTGTCGTTCTGCTGATGGTGTTCTTCCCGAAAAAGTGGAACGCGGTCGTACCGGCCTCGCTCATCGGCATTATCATCGCAACTGCGGCAACGATGATTCTGAAACTCGATATAGCAACCGTCGGCGAGATTCCGAAAACGCTCATGCTGCCGGATCGTCTGTCTCCGGCACAGATTGACTGGAACACGGTTCCTGCTCTGCTGGCACCGGCATTCTCCATCGCGGTGCTGAACATGCTCGAAAGCCTGCTGTGCGGTGCGTCTGCCGGCCGCGCGACCGGCGTCAAGCTCAACAACGATCAGGAGCTGTTCGCACAGGGCGTCGGCAACATGGTGCTGCCGATGTTCGGCGGCATTCCGGCGACTGCCGCTCTGGCGCGTACCTCGGTAGCGGTTCGCTCGGGTGCGCAGACCCGTCTGACCGGCATCTTCCATGCGGTCGGTCTGCTGATCATGATGTTTCTGCTCGCGCCGGTCATTCAGAATGTGCCGCTGGCCGGTCTGGCAGGCGTGCTGATGGTCACTGCATGGCGCATGAACGAGTGGCACGCCATCAAGTACATGTTCAGCCACCGTTTCAAGGGTGCCATGGCGAAATTTATCGTCACCATGATCTGCACCATCGTATTCGATCTGACGGTTGCGATCGTAGTCGGTGTCGGTCTCGGCCTGATCCTGATGGTTGCCCGTCTATCCAAGCTGCAGATCAACTACGAGCGTGTTGACATGTCTCGTATCAAGAACAACGACGAGGCGCTGAGTGAACGTTACCGCAACGCAATGGTCGCTTACATCACCGGTCCGCTGATCTTCGCCAACATCGATACCATCGAGCAGCTGACCGAGCGTGTCGGCACCTGTGATACGCTGCTGCTGTCCATGCGCGGCGTGCCGTATATTGATATTTCGGCGGCACAGGCGCTGATGGATATTCTTCGTTCGCTGCACGAAAACGGCGTGGATATCGTACTGTGCGGCCTGCCGAGCAGTGCCATGAATATGATGCACCGCTCCGGTATTTATGATATGGTCGGTGAACAGGGCTTCTACTGGAGTGTGGAACGTGCTCTGCTGGATCTTCGTCCGTATACTGGCAAAAAGTAACAATGCACAAGGCGTATGTTTGAGGCATACGCCTTTTCTTTTATGGATATTGCATAAATTCTTTTCACTGTTTTAATGCAATATAACGAAATTGCGTCTTGCGTTTTTTCTGAAATGCGCTATACTAATATCGTAATCAGAAAGAACAGAAAAAATGTTAGCAGCACCCGTCAGAAGACGGATTAAAGGAGGCTCATTATCATGACTAAGAAGAATTACATCCGCACGCTCGGTACGATCGCTGAATCCATGTTTATGCAGAACCCCAGCTACTCCTGGAGAGGCAGCACGGCTTGCCGCGATTTCTCCAAGACCCGCAAGTAAAATAAACAATAGAAAGACCGCTGTATGATTGTACAGCGGTCTGAGGCTGTCGAAAAACTAACGTTTTCCGAGCAGCCTCTCGATCGAAACCACGCTTTCGATCGAATTTCGAAGAAAAACCGCGCCTTGCAGGCACATTTTTTCTTCCCTTGTATAAATTCCGAGGTACACGCCCCCGGAATTTATGAATTTGCTCCGCAAATTCTATTTTATGCGTGCTGCCGCACAAAGCACAAGAGTTGAAATGCTGCTTTTTCGACAGACTGAGACCGCTGTATGATTGTACAGCGGTCTTTTTTCCGGTTTGGGCGGTGAAAACACCACGTATTCCCCGTCCGGACACTTGACAAAAGTCCGTCAGACCTTTACAATAATACTGTTGTCTGCAGGGTTAGTTCATCGGTAGAACGGTCGCTTCCCAAGCCACAGAGGCGGGTTCGATTCCCGTACCCTGCTCCAAAAAACACAGCCATCCAAATGGATGGCTGTGTTTTTTTATATAACGGATGCCGAATCAAACGCACGGTTTCGCCCAAAGAGCAAGAGAAGCTCCTCGGAGAGACCCGTGTCACGCCGCTCGTTGATGCGAAAGCTGTCCTCAGCTTTATGTACTTAGCCTTTGCGGATATCCTTAATGAGCTTTTCCTTCTCCTTGGCTTCCTTCTTTTCTTCCTTGAGGCGCTTTTTCTCCGACTCATACTCCTTACTCGGACACTTGCCGCAGTAATGAACCTCATATCGCTCGATACATTCCTTGATCACCTTGACCGCTACCGAGCGCGTCAGCGCGTCCGATGTTGCGGTGTACTTGTGCTCCAGACTCTTGTAAATCTCGAAGAAATGCGCGATCTCGTTGCCGTGATGCGGCGGCAGCTGGTCGATATCATGATAATAGTTCCAGTTCGGATCCTCGAACGGAATGGCGATGATCTTATCGTCGATCTCATCATCATCAATCATGCGGATCACGCCGATCGGATAGCAGTCCACCTCGACCATCGGGTCAAGCGTTTCACTGCACAGCACGAGCACATCCAGCGGATCGCCGTCACCCGCATAAGTGCGCGGAATAAAGCCGTAATTTGCCGGATAATGCGTTGAAGTATACAGAATACGATCCAGCCGCAGCAGACCGGTCTGCTTGTCCAGCTCATACTTTTTCTTGCTGCCTGCCGGAATTTCAATGACTGCCGTAAAGCTCTCCGGCGTTACGCGACTCGGATCAATGTCATGCCAGATGTTGATCATATCTGATTTTCTCCCTCTTTCTTCTTATTTTATATCCAGTATAACAGAGCTTTTCATTTCCCGCAAGACCTGCGGACGAAAGAAACTTTTATACATTTTACATGAAACACATTGTTCCTTTACAAAAGCGCAGTATAATAGTAACTATAAAATGACGGCATATGCCAGCACGAAGGGGGATATGATATGACACAGAAGATTTGGGAACAAGGCTACACCCAGAACCGTGAGCTTTCGTGGCTGCAGTTCAACGCCCGCGTGCTCGCCGAGGCGGAGGATGAGAACGTGCCTCTGCTCGAGCGTTTCAAATTCCTCGCAATCTTTACCAGTAATCTGGATGAGTTCTTCATGATCCGTGTCGGCAGCCTGTGCGACATGGCCGCCGTGGACAAGGAGCATACCGACAGTAAATCCGGTCTGACCGCCAAAGAGCAGCTGCATCTGATCTACAAGGCGGTTGTGCCGCTCTATGCACGTCGTGATGCGGCGTTCTCCGATGTGGACAGCAAACTGAGTGTGATCGGTCTGCGCCGACTGACAATGGATTCGCTTGCGCCGGACGAACAGAAATACATCAAGCGGTATTTCAAGGATATCATTGCGCCGGTTCTCTCGCCGCAGATTGTGGACTCGCACCATCCGTTCCCGCACCTTGAGGGCAAGGTGCTGCATATTGCCGCGCTGCTCAGCCACAAGAAAACCGAGCGGCTCGGTCTGCTGCCCGTGCCCGCATCGCTGCCGCCGGTTGTGTTCCTGCCGGAGACACCGTCGCGCTATATTCCCACCGAGGACATTCTGCTCGCCTACGCTGACCATGTGTTCGAGATGTACGATGTACTTGAAAAGACCGTGCTCTGCGTTACCCGCAATGCGGATATTCAGGTGGACGACGAGACCTTCGGCGTAGAAGGCGGAGATTTTCGCAAAAAGATGGAAAAGCTGCTGCGGCAGCGCCGCCGTATGGCTGTCGTGCGCGTGGAAATCAACCGTCCCATCAGCAACCACTTCAAGGAGCACTTCCGCAGCCGCTTTGAGGTCAGCGATGCACAGATTTTCCTGTCGCGCACAGCACCGCTCAAGCTCGGATATGCGTTCTTGCTCGGCGGACACCTGCCGGAAAAAAAGCGTGCGTTTCTCAGCGACGCGCCCTTCACGCCGCAGCAGCCGGCTATGCTGTCTGCCGGTCAGAGTCTGCTCAAGGCCGCTCTGCAGCGGGATATTCTGCTGTCCTATCCGTATGAGAGCATGGAGCCGTTCCTGCAGATGATTCGCGAAGCGGCAAACGACCCGGCTGTACTGGCGATCCGCATCACGATTTACCGGCTGGCAAGCAAGGCAAAGCTGGTCGAATACCTGTGTGCTGCCGCCGAAAACGGCAAGGACGTTACCGCACTCATCGAGCTGCGCGCGCGCTTTGACGAGCAGAACAACATCGACTGGTCCGAGCGCATGGAAGAAGCCGGCTGCAAGATCATTTACGGCTTTGAGGATTACAAGGTGCACTCCAAGATCTGCCTGATCACCCGCAGAGAACGCGGAGCCGTCCGCCATATTACGCAGGTCGGCACCGGCAACTACAACGAGAAAACCGCCAAGCAATACACGGACGTGTCGCTCATCACGGCGGATGAGCGGATCGGTCAGGACGCAGGCGCGTTCTTCAACAACATGGCACTCGGCAACCTGTCCGGACGCTACAATCGCCTGTTCGTCGCGCCGACCAGCCTGAAAAACAACATTCTGGCTCTGATGGACAAGCAGATTGCCAAAGGCAAGGACGGTTACATCCTGCTTAAGTTCAATTCGCTGACCGATATCGATGTAATCGCCAAGCTGCGGGAGGCATCCTGCGCAGGCGTCACAGTCGAGATGATCGTGCGCGGCATCTGCTGCCTGCTGCCCGGTGTGCCGGTCCACACCGAGAACATCACAGTGACGAGCATTGTCGGACGTTTTCTTGAGCATTCCCGCATTTATGTGTTCGGCCGCGGTGACGAGGAAAAAATGTATATCTCCTCCGCCGATCTGATGACACGCAACACCGAACGCCGCGTTGAAATTGCCTGTCCGATCGACAATCCTGCCGTCCGCGCCCGCCTGCATGATATTCTCTATGCCATGCAGCACGATACTGTCAAGGCGCGTGTGCTGCAGCCGGACGGCACCTACTGCAAAAAGCCTGCCGTTCAGGACCCCATCTGCGCACAGGATCTGCTTATGCAGCAGGCCATTGAGAACGCCCGCAAGCAGGCCGCACAGCCTGCGCCGCATCCGGTTTTCCTCGAGAGAATCCGAAAATGGTTCTCCGGTTCCTGAACAAACGGACTGTCGAAAACTTCGCTTTCCCGACAGACTGAAAAAGAGAGGCTTCAAAGCCTCTCTTTTTCTATTTATTCTGCAGTTTTCTTTGCCGCCTTTTTTTCCGGCTTGCCAATCTTCTGATTGATGTACGCCGGAACTTCCTTGAGCGGAATACCGAGTGCAACCGAAAGCTCGCTGTTGAGCAGTTCCTCGGCACGCTTACGGTAGCGCTGATCGACCTGACTGACACGGCGTCCGTGCCGGCGCGACTTGGCGTAAACCGTCTTGATCAGCTGCACAAGCTCCTCGCAGTCGTGGCTCTGCAGTGCCGCCTGATAATGCTCATTCGCCATGCGGACGCTGTGACAGACAAAGTGGTCCTCTTCGATGTCAGGAATAGAGTTGATAAGTTCCTCTGCTTTTTCGCGGGAGATCACCGGACGGGTAAACACCGGCGAATCCGTCGGAATATAGATGGTCTCCGTACCCGTTACCGGTACCAGCGTATAGTACAGCTTATCCTCCTCGGTCTCGAACGGCGGCTTGCCGATTGACTCTACCCGGCACACACTGTTGGTTCCGTACACAATGAACTCTCCTGCCTGATACATCAAGATGCCTCCTCACACATCGTGTTTCATTCTGTTTCCGTTATCCACTTTTTCTGATATAATTATAGCACATTTTCCTGCAAATTGTAAGTTTTATTTACTCTTTTCCTCATTTTTCGGCAATTTGACGTATATTTTCGCTGTAAAACCGCACGTCCGTGCGCAAAATTTCTCCTGCATATGAAAAAGCACCGTACATAAAGTACGGTGCTCAGTCTGTCGATAAAGTCAATCTATCGTTTTTACTTTTCGTGCGGCAGCACGCATAAAATAGAATTTGCACAGCAAATTCATAATTCCCGGGGGCGTGGTCCAGACCACCCTCTCTTGCCGCTATGCGGCAATTCACCTTGTGTACCTCGGGAATTATACAAGGGACGAAAAATTGTGCCCGTGGGGCGCGGCTTTTCGTCAAGATTCGATTGAAAGCGTGGTTTCAATCGAGAGGCTGTCGAAAAACGGAGTTTTTCGACAGCCTCAGCACCGTACATAAAGTACGGTGCTGAGGGTTTCAGCTTTTAGCCTTCGATTGCCGTATAATCATCCGGAATGGTGATGCCCAGCTTCTCGCAGTTAGCCTTGTTGTACATCTTCGTGAAGTTCGGTGCAGACTGTACTTCCATATCGCCCGGGTTTGCGCCGTTGGCGAGGATCTCGTAAGCCATCTCGCCGGTAGCCTGACCCAGCTCGTAGTAGTCGATCGACAGGGTAGCTACGCCGCAGCCGTTGCAGATACCCTGCTCGCCTGCGATAACCGGAATATTTTCCGGGATAACAACGTTTGCAATTGCCTCGGTGCAGGAAGCAGCGGTGTTATCGGTCGGGATATACATAACATCGCTTGCCGCAGCAGCCTTCTGCGCTACGGAAGCAACGTCGTTGGAGTCGGTGAACGCATACTCGGTGCAGGTGTAACCCAGCTTCTCAAGCAGCGGCTTGATGGTATCGATCTGGTACTTGGAGTTCGGCTCAGCGGAGCAGTACAGCAGACCTACGTTCTTGGCATCCGGGAACAGCTCCTTGAGCATGTCGGCCTGACCGTCGAGCGGTGCAAGGTCGGTGGTGCCGGAGATGTTGGTGCCGGTCTTGCCGGTCCAGTCGGATACGCCGAGTGCGGTGCCGTAGTCGGTTACCGAGGTGCCGAGGATCGGAATATCAGAGGTGCCGGCCTGTGCTGCCTGCAGTGCTGCGGTAGCGTTCGCCATGATCAGGTCAACGCCTTCGGAAACAAAGCCGTTTACAATCGTGGTGCAGTTTGCGGACTCGCCGGAAGCATTCTGCGGATCAAATTCAACCGAACCGCCGTCAGCCTCAACCAGCTCCTTCAGCTTATCCTGAAAACCCTGCGTAGCCGCATCCAGTGCCTCGTGCTGAACCAGCTGAACAATGCCTACCTTGTAGCTGCCAGCCGAACCGGAATCGCTGCCGGAGGCTGCATTGCTGTCATCGCTGCCGGAGCTGCTGCCGCCGCAGGCAGTCATCGTGAGTGCCATGGCGCCAGCCATCAGCGCTGCGAGTAATCTCTTCTTCATGGGAAACCCTTCTTTGTTCAAATTTTACTTTTCACAGACCTTTTGCACTTCTGTTACTTCATCATTTTAGCAGTTAAAAGAGTGCAAGTCAAGTATACCGTTTAATTTTCTTACGATAAGAATTATCTATCCGTCATTTTTTACAATATCAACTTTGCAATTTGTTAACAATCTGTAAGGAATGTCAAATTCCAGTTGACCGCCGCTCCTGTCTATCGTACAATAGAGGTAACTAAAGCAGCACCGGTGAATCCGCTTCACGGTGCTGCTCTGCTACGATTTATATTACAATTTTTAAGGAGCGATACTATGAATATTTCGTTCTTCCTGAAACCCAAGGTAGAGGTTTCCTACTTAACCGAAAGCTGCCCGGTGCAAAAGGCCATTGACGACATGCTCCGCAGCGGCTTCACAGCGATTCCGGTGGTAGACGCCAAGGGCAAATACGCCGGAACGATCACCGAAGGTGATTTCCTGCGGCTGGTGCTGCATTACCCGAAGGAAACCCTCGAACAGCTGACCGTTGGTCAGGTTGAACTGCGGATACATCACCGCTCGGTAAGCATTGATGCACGCATGGAGGATATGGTCGATCTGGTCACAGCGCAGAATTTTGTACCTGTAGTGGACGGACGCGGTATCTTCTGCGGCATTGTCACCCGTCGGGATGTGATCACCTATCTGTGCAAGCAGCTCGGTAATTAGCGCAGCAGTTCGCGATATGTATCCTCGCTGTCCGGCTGACCGACAACGGCCAGAGAAGCCTTCGAGCGGTCGAACACACGGCGGGCAAGGTTCAGGATATCATCTGCGGTCACACTGTCGTAGGAATCGAGCACTTCCTCGATCTTGGATACCTCGCCGCGCAGCAGCTCGCTGCGGCCAATGGTCATCATGCGGTTGCCGGTGTTCTCCAGACCCATGAGCAGCGTTGTCTTGACCTGCTCACGGCAGCGCGACAGTTCATCCGGCGCCGGGCCGTTCTGGCAGAATTCATCGAGTTCACGCAGGATGAGATCGAGCGCCTTTCGCTCGGTTTCCTGTCCCAGACCGGTGTAGATGGACAGCAGGCCGGTATCCAGATGCGGCGTGGTGAACGTGTAGATGGAGTAGCACAGGCCGTTCTGCTCGCGCACGCTCTGGAACAGGCGGGACGACATGCCGCCGCCAAGGATGGAGCTAAGCAGGTTCATTGTAAAGCGGTCCTCGCTGACAAGCGATACGCCCGGAAAGGACAGGCACAGGTGGTTCTGCTCGATCTCCTTATCCCTCAGGAACAGGCTCGGCTGGTAGGCTGCCGGTGTGATAACGTTTTTGCCCTCGCCCTCCATCTCGGAGAACAGCTCCTCGATAAAGTCGAGATCATCATCGGTAAAGTGACCGGAAACCGCAACAACTGTATCCTGCGGGCGGTAATATTCGCGCATATACTTGTGCAGTGTTTCCGAGGTCATCGGCTCGAGCGTTTCCGCCGTGCCGAGGATTGGGCGGCCGAGTGCCGAACCGTCGTAGCAGCGCTCGAACAGCTTGTCGATGGCGACATCCTCCGGAGAATCCTCGTACATGTCGATCTCCTCGAGAACGACACCGCGCTCCAGCTCCAGATCCTCCTGTGCAAAGCGGGAATGCAGGAACATATCCGCCAGCAGAGCCACTCCGTTTTTCAGCCGGCTGTCCAGAACCTTCATATAGTAGCAGGTGCATTCCTTATCTGTGAATGCATTCGCCTGCCCGCCTAATGCGTCGATCGCGATTGCAATATGGCGGGCAGAGCGTTTTTCTGTGCCCTTGAAGATCATGTGCTCGATGAAATGCGATACGCCGCCGAGCTCTGCGGGTTCGTATCGGCTGCCGTTGCCGACCCAGATGCCGACCGACACCGTGCGCATGTTGTCGATCCGTTCGGTAATCAGACGCACACCGTTCGGGAGAATTCGTTTTACATACATCGGTTTTTACCTGCTTTCTGTTTGTACCCTTTCTCTCTATTTCTTATAGCACTTATTCCCATATAAGAACAGGGGACATGATCGTCGTCATGTCCCCTGTTTCGTTCTCTAACGATCACAAGTTTAATAATACACCTTATTCCCGTTTTCGTCCAGACTGTATCGGTCACCATCGCAATCATAATAGTCACCGGTGTCGGAATCGTACCAGCCGCCTTCCTCCACAAGGGATTCCGGGTCCACCGCAGTGGTATTCGACTTGGTATCCGTGCGCTTGGACGAATCGGTCGTATCCGTCCCGGTATCCGTATCGGACTTGCTGTCCGTACCGGTATCATCGTCGGTCGTGCCGCTGCCGATATCCGCGTCATCATAGATGTATGCGTGGATATGGTCGGCTGCAACGTCCAGATCGTAGGTGATAAACTCGCTGGAATTACCGGAATAGCTCCACTCGCCATCCACCGGAATACGGGTGTGCTCAAGTGTCGGAATGCCGTTCTTGACCGCGCCGACGATCAGCGACGCCATATCAGTCGGCGAAAGCGAGGTCGTAACATACGGAACCAGCTTGCGCATGCTGCCGATCAGCTCGGTGGCGCTTGCGCTCTGCAGCTTGGTGAAGATGGCGTTCAGCACAACGCTCTGACGCTCCACGCGTGCCCAGTCATCGCCGGTGTCGCCCTTGCGGATACGGCCGTAGCACAGCGCCTGCACGCCGTCCAGCGTCTGCAGGCCGGTCTTCTCCACGCCGGAGAACTCCTTGCCCCGCTCTGTGCCGTAGTCCTTGATGACACGGTTGAGCTCCTTCAGCTCGTTATCGTTCTGCACGTCGATGTCCACGCCGCCGATCGCGTCTACGATCTGCACCAGCTGCTCGAAGTCTACGGCAACGTAATCCTTGATATCCGTGCCGAAATTCTCGTTGATGGTGCGGATAGCCAGACTGGGACCGCCGCGGAAATACGCCGCATTCAGCTTGTCCTCACCGTAGCCGTCGATATCTACCAGAGAATCGCGCATCAGGCTGATGAGCTTGATCTTGCCGCGCGTGTTGTCCACGGTGACGATCATCATGCAGTCCGAATGGCTCTGCTTGTCGCCCTCGCGGGTATCCAGACCGAACAATGCAATATTCGTAATATTTTCGTCCGCTGTGACGCTCGCCGCCAGATCTTCATCGGACAGCGAGGAGTCATAGGTATAGCCGAACATCGTGCGGTAGCCGTACAGTCCGATGCAGAACAGGATTGCCAGCGCCACAACAGCGGCCATCGTGCGGAACAATGCACGCTGCAAGCGTTTGAAAGACATAGTGTTAGTCCTCGAAAGACTTCTCGGTCAGTTCGTGTACACGCAGGGTATTGGTGTAGTAAACCTCGCCTACCGGCATACCTGCGGTGATGGTGATAACGTCGCCAACGCGCAGATCGAGCGCAGTTACCGCTGCCTTCTCGGACAGATGGTACAGCTCAGTGCCGGACTGCGGGCGCTTTTCAACCAGAATCGGCTTTACGCCCCAGGACATGGTCAGGCGGTTAAAGGTCTTTTCGTTCGGGGTAGCGGCGATGATCGGCGCGCCCGGACGGTAGGTGGATACAGCGCGAGCGGTAGAACCGGACTCAGTGAACGCTACAATGCCCTTAACGCCCAGATCAGCGGAGGTAGAGCAGGTTGCGTGCGAGATTGCCAGCGTCTTCATGTCGCCGTCTACATTCATGTTCTGGAACTCAAGACGGGTTACACGGCGGCGGTCGTAGTGGATGGTCTTCTCTGCGTTCTCTGCGATGCGGCTCATGGTGCGAACGGTCTCTACCGGATACTTGCCGACAGAGGTCTCACCGGACAGCATGATAGCGGAGGTGCCGTCGTAAACAGCGTTTGCAACGTCGGAAACCTCTGCACGGGTCGGGCGCGGGTTCTTAGCCATGGACTCGAGCATCTGGGTAGCGGTTACAACGCGCTTGCCGCGGGAAATGCAGGTCTTGATGATGGACTTCTGAATCTCCGGCAGATCCTCAAACGGAACCTCAACGCCAAGGTCGCCGCGGGCTACCATGATGCCGTTTGCCTCGTCGAGAATCTCCGGTACGTTGTTTACGCCTTCCATGTTCTCGATCTTGCAGATAATCTCAACATCTTCCTTGCCGTGTGCCTTGAGGATCTCCTTGATGTCGCGGACGTCCTGTGCGGAACGGGTGAAGGAAGCAGCGATAAAGTCGATGTCCTGAGACAGACCGAACTCAATATCCTCACGGTCCTTATCGGAAACGAACTTCATGTTCAGCTTGATGCCCGGTACGTTGATGGACTTGCGGTTGGAGAGCGGGCCGCCGTTGAGCGCCTTGCACACAATGTCGGTGCCGTTCTTGATCTCCTCGACCTCGAATGCAACCAGACCATCGTCGATCAGGATGCGGGTGCCCGGCTGAACGTCGTTCGGCAGGCCTTCGTAGGTGATGGAAACGATGGTGTTGTCACCCTCGATATCGCGGGTGGTCAGCGTAAACTCCTGACCCTCAACAATCTCGATCTTGCCGTCCTTATAGGTCTTGGTACGGATCTCCGGACCCTTGGTATCCAGCATAATGCCGACCGGCATGCCAAGCTCCTTGCGGGCTGCCTTAACGGCGTCCATGCGAGCCTTGTGCTCCTCGTGAGAGCCGTGGCTGAAGTTCATACGGGCAACATTCATGCCTGCCTTGATCATCTCGGGCAGTACAGCATCAGTTGCGGGACCAAGCGTGCAGATAATCTTCGTTTTGCGCATCGAAACATATTCCTCTCTATAACAATATGGTTTTAATAATAAAATTCTCTATACGTATACGGTCTTTATTTTAGCAGTTTTCCCGTCACTTTGCAATCGTCACCCGAACCCCATTCGGATTTTCATGCTTTTCGACAAAAAAGCAGACCTGCACCGCAAACATCTTGTGTTTTATGATACGCTCTTGTATAATAAAGGAGTATTCCCGTTTGAGAGTATGAAAAACATGAATGAAATGCTTTATTTATTATAAATAGATAAGGTTCTTTAGGAGGATATAGACTATGGCAAATCCGGTTTTGGTGATCATGGCGGCAGGTATGGGCTCGCGCTACGGCGGACTCAAGCAGATCGACCCGATCGGTCCGAACGGACAGATTCTGCTCGATTATTCCATCTACGATGCACACCGTGCAGGCTTTGACCGCGTGGTATTCATCATCCGTCCCGAGCTGCACGAGGCATTCGAGAACGCCATCGGCAAAAAGGCGCGCCGCTTCATGCAGGTGGACTATGCTTATCAAACACTCGACAATCTGCCGGACGGCCTGACCGCACCGGAAGGCCGTGAGAAGCCGCTCGGCACCGCGCATGCCGTGTGGTGTGCAAAGGAGCTGACTGCCGGCTGCCCGATCGCCGTTATCAACGCGGATGACTTCTACGGCGCAGATGCATTCCGCAAAATGTATGATTATCTCGCTTCCGCGCAGGATGACGACAAATTCCGTTACTGCATGGTCGGCTATCAGGTCGAGAACACGCTCACCGAAAACGGCACGGTCTCCCGCGGCGTATGCACCGCAGACGAAAACGGTCTGCTCGCACACATCATTGAACGCACCGCCATTCACCGCGATGCGGACGGCGTCATCCGCTACGATGCGGACGGCGATGCACCCGCCGGTGAGATTGCGCCCGGCACGCCGGTGTCGCTCAACCTCTGGGGATTCACCCCTTCCTTCCTGCCCTCGCTTGATGACGGCCTGCGTGAGTTTTTCGCAGGCAAGCTGCCGAACAATCCGATGAAGGCGGAGTATTATCTGCCGTTTGCGGTGGACGCGCTCATCAAGGACGGAAAGGCGACCGCAAAGGTACTCACCACGGATTCCCGCTGGTACGGCGTCACCTACCGCGAGGACAAGCCGACTATCTGCGCTGCCGTTGCAGCTATGACGGAAAGCGGCGATTATCCCGCCGATCTGTAAAAAAGCGAGGCTGTTTATGGACTTTTCTACTGAATTTGTTGCCTTGCGCGACAAGCTGCTGAACGGGCAGGATCCGCATTTCCGTTCCCAGCAGAACGTGCAGGTTTCCGGCCGAATGGCGGCGCTGCTGAGCGTTTTCAACTCCCGCACGCCCCGCAAAATCCTCGGTCTGATGCCGACCGGCGGCACGAGCCACGCACACGAATACCGTCTGCTGTTCGCCGTGCCCTCGCTCGATGAGCAGACGCTTGATGACTGGTGGCAATACGCGCAGCAGGTCAGCGCCGAGCTGGTAAAGCCGGACGAAAACCACGATTTTTCGCTGCTTTCGGTCATTCTTGCCGCCGGCGAGACTGACAAATCCGTGCTCAAAAAGCTGAAAAAGCTGTCCGACGAGCGCAAATACCAGAGCGGCAAGCACGGCTGGTCGTCCATCCGTCTGGCGGTCGTGGATCTTGATACGCACAAGGTGCACACCAACCGCATGGGCGATTCGCTGAAAAACATTCTCCAGCCGCTTGTCTGAGACAAATTCCCGGATGAAAATACGGAAAACCTCTTGAAAAAGTACATTTAATATGATATAGTATCATGTACGCATATTGCGCGCATAGTCTCGTTATGCGCGATAAGAAAAATGAAAAGCAGTGGAGGAAATTACCTATGACTACCGCACAAATCGCTCTCTCGGTCATCATGATCGTTGCAAGCCTGTTCCTGATCGTTGTTGTTCTGCTCCAGCATGGTGCACAGCAGGGTCTGGGCGCTGTATCCGGCTCCGCAGACACCTTCTACGGCTCCGGCAAGGCAAGCGCATCCGACCGTATCTTTGCTCGTCTGACCTCGATTGTTGGCGTTGTTTTCGTCATCATTGCAATCGTCCTGAACCTCATCCACTAAGATGCAGACGGTTCAGCGACTGCTCCTGCTGCTGTTTGCCGCGTTCGCCGCGCTGACAGTCCTGCAGCAGATCCGCTACGGCATGATCTGCGGACGCAGTGAGCAGGAGGACAAACAGGATGATCCCAAGGCCAAGGCGTGCCGTCAGCAAAGCACGATCTACGCGATCGCAGCCGCGGTCAGCCTGATCGTCAATATCATCATCGGCGCACTCAGCAAGTAAAGCAAAAGCTGTCCTTTCGGACAGCTTTTTGTTTTGAAAAATGTCAAGTAAATCGGGCAGCCGTCTTCCATTGTCAAGTGGAAGGCGGCTGTTCTTTTTTACGCAAAAACCGCCTCGATATACGGCTTCGCGCCCTGCCACTCGTCCGCATGCAGGCAGCACAACGAATCATGCGGGATTTCCACGTTTTCGCCCTCTGCAGTATGCCCGAAGAGAGATGCACCGTTCTCCTGCGCGCCCGCAAAGTCGGTCAGCGGCACGAACATCATCTGTGCGACCTCGGGTCCCGGCTGAAACGGTGGAATGCCGTCGATACGCGCCAGAAATGTATACGCCAACTCATCATCAAAGCCGACTTCGCCGCGCGAGTAGCGCTGACGATAACTGCCGCCGTCGATCAGGTCGGCTGCTGTCAGCTGCAGTCCGCTCTCCTCCCGCGCTTCGCGCAGAACAGCGGTCTGCGGCGTTTCGCCCGGGTCGATATGTCCGGTCGAAGTCAGGTCGAACCCACCCGGAAACAGCGGCCGGTCAAACTGCCGCTGCTGCAGCCAGATGCCGCACACACCATCCCGCTTACCGACCACCCACAGGTGGCACACATGGTGGAACAGCCCCTGCGCATGCACGACGGCCCGCGGGCGTTCTCCGCAGGCGCGTCCGTCTGCATCGTAAACAGTGAGCAGTTCTCCGCCGTTCTGACTGTCAATCAGCGCCTGCTTCTGCGGCCGCGTGAGCTTTTTAATTGCCGCTTCGCGCTGCATGGCCTCGCTCTGCGTGTCGAACATTTCGCTGTACACCAGCGTCACCGGGCCGCGTCCGCGCGTGTATTTCGCACCTTTTCCGCTGTTGTGCGCTGCCAGCCGAGCCGTCAGATCGTTCGTCCAGCCGCAGTACAGCGTATCATCCGCACAGCGGAGCACATAGGTATACCCTTTCATCGCATATCCTTTCCGCTCATCGACTGGCCCGGATGTCACGCTGCGCCGTGAGCGTACAGCCGCGTTTTTTGATCTGCAAACGTACTTTCGCCTTGCTTTTTTCACTGTTGCCGCTGCCGGAAACCAGTATTACTTCGACCTCCGTACCGGGCGGCAGCAGTTCCACCGCGCTGTTGAACGGCGGCGCGGGATAGCCCGCCCAGACCGGCGCCATCAGCACCACTTTGTCATAGCCGACAAACAGCGGCATGCCGTCCAGCGCGACCGCCTTCTGCTTGACAGCCTCCAAGCAGCCGCGCACAAACGCGGTGAATCGGTTGTACGGCGTTTTCGGCGTAAGCTCGATCAAATCGGCGTTCCGCGCCTTGGCTTCCGCGCGGGCGTATGACCGTGTTGTGCCGCCGAGCGAGTAATATGCTACTGCGGTTTTCATCAAAACCAACTCCTTAGATGCGTTTTCCGTTGAATTTCTGCGCGGCAGCGGCACAGTCCTCCGCGATGATGCAGGCAGCCGCGTTCACTGCGTCCTCGCACGTCTTGTCGATAGCCTTCTGATCCTCCGCCGGGAACTTGCCAAGCACCCACGCCGCCAGATCGTAATCCGGACGCGGCTTTTTGCCGACGCCGATCTTCACGCGCGGGAAGTCCTCGCTGTTCAGATGATAGATAATGTTTTTCAGGCCGTTCTGTCCGCCTGCCGAGCCCTTTGCGCGCACGCGCAGCGTGCCCACGTCGAGTGACACATCGTCCGACAGCACGATAACGTGCTCCGGCGGGATTTTGTAGAACGAGGCCGCGTCACGAACCGCCTCGCCGGACAGGTTCATAAAGGTCTGCGGCTTGAGAAACAGCACGCGCTTGCCGCCGAGCATACCCTCACCCGCCAGTGCCTTGAACTTCATGCGGTCGATCTTCTGTCCGCTGCGGGCGCAGTAACCCTCAAGCGCACGGAAACCCGCATTGTGACGGGTGTTGTCGTACTTCGCGCCCGGATTGCCCAGTCCGACCACGATCCACTCGATCGGCTGGGATGCCTTTGCGGCTTTTTCTTCATCCAACTTCTTAAAAATATCGAATATTGACATATTTTTCTCTCTCCGATGTCTGTTTAGTATGCCATGTTGCTGCCGAGCGTGTCGTCATTCTCCACCCAGTCGTGCACGTTCACAGTGTCGTATGTATCCACATCACGGCGGATAACCACCTTCTCAATGCCCGCGTTGATGATGAGGCGCTTGCACATCGTGCAGGAGTTTGCGTCCGACATGATCTTTCCGGTGGACATATCGCGGCCGACCAGGTACAGTGTCGCGCCGATCATCTGGTCACGCGGAGCGGCAATAATGGCGTTCATCTCCGCATGCACCGAGCGGCAGAATTCGTATCTTTCGCCGCGCGGAATGCCCATCTTCTGACGAATGCAGGTGCCGATGTCGATGCAGTTGGCACGACCTCTCGGCGCACCGTTGTAGCCGGTGGATACGATGACATCGTTCTTGACGATGACCGCGCCAAAGTTGCGGCGCAGACAGGTTCCGCGCTCAAGCGCAACCTGCGCCATGTCGAGGTAGTAGTTTGTTTTGTCCCGACGGTCCATTTCTGTTTCCTCCTTCTATATAGGAAAACCTGTTAGGTTTGATTGCGTTATTTTCATGCACTGATTATCCGGTGTCGGATTATCTCACCCGAAAATGCACCCATTTTCAAGATACATCCGCCTTGCGGCGCACTGCGCTGCCCGCTCATCGTGTGTGATGAGCACCAGCGTATGCCCCGACCGGTGCAATCGGTCAAACAGCTCCAGCACGCTGTCCGCCGCGTCAGGATCCAGTCCTGCGGTCGGCTCATCCGCCAGAATCACGCACGGTTCTGTCACGACCGCCCGTGCGATCGCCACCCGCTGCTGCTGTCCGCCGGAAAGCTGGTGCGGTCTGTGATTCGCCCGATCAGACAGGCTAACCCGCTCCAGAACCGCCAGTGCGCGTTCGCTCCGCTCATGCCGCGGAACGCCCTGTAGCGCCAGCGGCAGCGCAACATTTTCCAGTGCTGTCATGCCCGTCAGCAGCCGGAACTGCTGAAACACAAAGCCGATCTTCTCACTGCGCAGACGCGCCCGCTGTTTTGCCGGCAAATGCGCGACTGCTGCTCCATCGAGCAGGTATTCGCCGTCGGACAGGCTGTCCAGCAGACCCAGAATGTGCATGAGTGTGCTTTTACCCGAGCCGGATGCACCGGTCACCGAAATATAGTCACCGTCCTGCACGGTCAAATCGACTGCATTCAGCGCACAAATACCGTTCTTAGCATATATTTTACTCGCATGAATCAGTTTTAGCAATGCCGATTCACTCCTTCCCACCCTATCTTTGGCAGGAAGCATACTTATCATACCATGAATATGCGCTTTCCGCAAATTTGTATTGACATTGATCGGCATTGACCTTACTATTATATAGTAATCCGATAGGAATACATCACGCGAAAGAAGGCTCCCCTATGAAAAATCCGCTGCGCTACCAGCTTTCCGAATATGACTGCGGTCCAACCTCCATGCTCAACGCGCTCGCATTTCTGTTTGAGCGCGAGGATATCCCGCCGGAGGCTGTCCGCAGCATCATGCTGTACTGTCTGGACTGCTACGGCTCGGACGGCGTAAGCGGCAAAAGCGGCACCTCCTGTGCGGCGATGATGTTCCTCAGCAACTGGCTGAACGGCTTTGGCAAGATCGGCCGCCTGCACATCTCCACGCAGTATCTGTCCGGTCCGGCGGTGAATTTCGGGCAGAACAGCCGTCTGCGCGATGCACTCCGCTGCGGCGGCGCTGCCGTGGTGCGCCTGCACTTCGACGGAGAGCACTATGTGACGCTCACCGGCATTGACGAAAACGACATGGTGCGCGTGTTCGACCCGTATTATCTTGATCAGCCGCTCGATACGGACGGCGTGCAGATGGTGTACGACCACCCGTGCGAATACAACCGGCTCGTGCCTCGCCCCTGCTTCGAGCGTGCAACCCACGAGGTTTACGCGCTTGGCGAGATTGACACCCGCGAAGCCATTCTCCTGTTTAATGACCAGACGCGCCTGACGGCAGAGAATACCATCGAATACATGATTTAACGCCAAACAGCGGAACGATTTATATCGTTCCGCCGTTTCAGTCTATAAAAAGTTATATCCCTGCCATTTCAAATAATCCGCGCGACAGCGCGCGTTAAATAGCATTTACTTGCAAATGCCAAAAAAGTCAGGGCGTGTACCTGACTTTTTTGACTTCTATAGGGAGAAAGTTACCGTATGGGAACTTTCGGACAACTTTGGAACGGCCCACGACCCGTTCCCGCTTGTCGGCGAAGCTGTAGTTTCATGACAGCCTCCGCCGTTTTCATTTCTGCTGCTCCTCACAGTATTTCTCCGTGTAGGCCGTTGCTTTGGGATCGCCTTTCGGCTCGCGTGTCTGCTCCCACGGCGGCAGCTCGGCCACTGCTGCCGAGTCAATATGCGCCGCATCGTCGTACTGCGGGAAGGCCTTTGGCTCACGCTCTTTGTGATCGTGCCTGTACATATAGAGAACGCTCCTTTCACACTGCAATGCGTTTGGACAAAAACTGCGCCGCCGACTGACACAGCTTGAGCAGCACCTCATCCGCCTTTTCGTCCTCTTTTTCGCTGACAAACGCGACACAGCCGCTGACATCGCCGTCTGTGATGATTGGCGCCGCCGCAACCACCGCGCAGCCGTCCTGAGAGGAGATAAGCACCTCCGGCTGCTCGTCCACACCGCGTTCGTAACATTCGCGGCGTTCCATCAGCTGCTCCAGCTCGGATGAAATACTCCGCTCCAGAATATCCTTTTTCGCACCGCCTGCTGCCGCAATCACCGCATCCCTGTCGCAGATGGCACAGCTCATGCCCGCTGTACGCGCCATAGCCTCCGCCAGCTCGGCGGATACCGCGCCCATCTCTCCCATCGGAGAGTATTTCTTGAAAATCACTTCGCCGTCGCGGTCGGTATAGATTTCTAACGGGTCACCGCCGCTGATAACATTGACATCGAAAACTTTGTCCTTCTGATTGCGCGAACGCTGGACAATACGGCATTTTTCGCTGTTTTCGATGCCTGAATTAAAATTTACGACGTTCTCCTCTCTCGTGCTCTGCAGCAGCGCGTCAATGTCACTTTGCAGATGTACTTCCAGATGATCCTCGTAAACCGTGATCTTGTCTATCATGAGTTCCAGATCATTGCGCTCCATCTTGGGCTTGTGCAGCAGATCATCGAATACTTCAAGTGCGGTCTTGGCCGTGCGGTTGACCTCGATGATCGTGTTGCGTTTGCTGGACAGCAGTTCGATCTGGTGATTCAGACCGTTGATCTTGCTTTGCAGCTCAGCTTCCATTTCGTCATAAAGATCGCCCAGCGTTTCCTCGTTCTCCGGGTGCTTCATAATGTCGCGGATACGCTGCCGCTTGGTAGCCTTGAGTTCTGCCGTCATGTCGTCCAGCACCTCGGCCAGATTGTCCGCCGACTGCTCGGTTTCCACAATCTGATTATCCTCGCGGGCCAGTTCCGCGTTCAGCCTGTCGAGCATCTCCGCAGAGCCGTCCATCACACGGCGGATGTACAGACGCATAAGCTCGTCCAGCTTGTCCACGCGGATATGGTGGCTGGTGCAGCCCGCTCGTCCGCGGCGATGGTAAGTGCCGCAGGTATACGCCGGAGCGATGTCCGAACGGCTCATCGAGAACATCGGTGCGCCGCAGTCGCCGCACTCAAGGAAGCCTGAGTAGACGTTATCGTACTTCTTGATACCACGGTAGTTCGAGCGCGTGCGCTTCTCCCGCAGAGCACGGGTGGTCGCAAACGTGCGGTAGTCGATGATCGGCTGATGGTGGTTCTCGATGACGATCTGCTCGTCTTCGTCTCGCCGCACATCCTTGCCGTTGATCTTTGCCCGTGTAAACTTGCCCTGGCGCAGTGTGCCGATATAGAAATCGTTGTCGAGGATGCCCTGTACGGTGACGATCGCCCATGCAGCCTTGGCTTTTCGCGTCACCTGCTTGCCCTCCGCTTCCTTGCGCATGCACTCGGACATGCGCGGCGTCGGAATGCCCTGCTCGGTCAGGTGGTTCGCGATTTTCTTGTAGCCCCAGCCCTCGTCGTTGTACAGATGAAAAATCTGGCGGACGGTTTCCGCCTCGGTCGGTACAATCTCAAACTGCTGCTGATTGTTGATGATGTAGCCATACGGCGCGGCACACAGCCATTTGCCGTCCGCCTGCCGCCGTTTGATGACGTTTCGCACCTTGCGCGAGGTATCCGTGACCGGCATTTCGTTGACGAGGAACTGAAACTGGATTTTCAGCCAGTCATCGTCGTTCGGAAAGTCAATGCCGTCGCCGATGGATATGATGCGGACACCTGCATCACGCAAGTCTTCGAGTTCCACTAATCCGCGGCTGTTGCGGCGGGAGAATCGGGAAAAGTCCTTGATGATGAGGATATCGTACTTGTGGCTCATCAAGCCGCGGCGCATCTCCTGATAGCCCTCGCGCTGCTCAAACGTGTAGCCTGAGCGGTCGCGATCCTCGAAAAAGGTCAGGCTGCTGCCCGGGAACTGCGTTTTTACGAAGTCCTCGATGATGGCTTTCTGGTTCTCGATGGATACGTTGTCGCGGTCAAGCTCATCATCTACGGAAATGCGGGTGTAGCCCGCTATGTTAAAGGTTTCGGTCATGGTTATTCCCCCTTGAGGTATCGCTCGGTCTGACGGTCAAACTCGGAAATGTACGCGGCATCCTGCTTCTTGCGGAACTCCTCGTAAATACCGCTGATCTTTTTCACTGCTGCGTCACGCGAAATATGTCCCTTGTTATTCAGCACTTTGCGGCGGTTGTTCGCCAGGAAACGGTCGGTTTCGTCCAGCCAGTCCTGCATGGACATCAGCTGTTCGTCCTCAGCCATCAGTTCTGCATAGTCGATAAACATGGTAACGAGCCGATTCAGACGCGACAGTTTTCTGATATGCACGGCGCTCACTGGCGCGAATCTCACGGATACGTTCCAGCAACTCGTCAAAGTAATCCTTACCGAATGGATGGCCGTTTTTCATCATCTCATCATTAAGTACAAAGCCTTTCTGGATGTACTCCTTGAGCGTTTTAGTCGCCCACTGGCGGAATCGGGTCGCTTTCTTGGAATTGACCCGGTAGCCGACTGCGATAATGGCATCAAGGTTATAATGCTGTGTCTGATAGTTTTTACCGTCTGCGGCAGTTACCGAGAATTTCTCGGTAACTGAATCCTTGTCCAGTTCACCATCCGTAAATATGTTTTGAGGTGCCGTGAGATATTATCTGTCGTACAATCAAACAGTTCAGACATGGCTTTCTGCGTCAGCCAGAATGTCTCATCTTTGAATATAACATTGACAAATTCTCTGCCATTTTCATCGCTGTACAGCAGAATCTCGCCGCGATTGGCAATATCGTGACTCATTCTTATCTTTCTCCTTATTCCGTTCCGGCAAAGCTGCCGTATCGACTACAATGTCCGTGACCTGCTCCAGATCACTCATATTGTCGCCAAGGTTTTCCTTTTTCAAGCTCTTGAGGTTCTTATACTGTCTGGTGCTCATCCCTGTCCATGCATGCATGATCTCGTCCGTGAGAATCGCGTACTCTCTTCCCTTTTGCACGCCGTGCATGCGCCATTCATCCGTCAACTCGTTGCGGATGCGGATAGCAAGCAGCCGCTGATGTACCCACTCCCCAGTGTAACCCTTTTTGAGATATGTTTCAAGCGCTCGGTCGATAGCCTGTTCTGGGTCGATGGTTTCCTCGATACGCTCACGGCTCACCATGGCCAGCCATGCCTTGAACGGCTCAGCCTTCTTCGACGGCACGGACTGGATAAAGCGGAGAAGCTGCTCGGTGTTGACAACATCGGTGAGGCGTTTTTTACCGTCAGCCGCCCGCATTTTCAACCGTGACAATTTGTCACGGTTTCACTTCCCTCTGCTTTGAGCCGCTGCTTCAGCTTGCGCCAGTATGCTGCTGAGTCAGCGCTTTCTGTCAAAACGGCAATAACATCTGCATTGCCATATATATCTGCATTCAAATATATCTTTGTAGATAATATTGTACATCAGTTCATTCATCATTGCAAGCGGCAAAAAATTTGGCAGAGGAGGAAGCGGAACCTCCTCTGCCTGACCGCACTCACTGCCCTGCCGCCTTGCGTGCCTGCACTGCCCGCTCGGCAGCACGGCGGCGATTGAACAGCAGCAGATCGCGTGTATCCCCATACAGATCCCGCTTGCCGGACAGGAATACCACAACGGTGTATTTGGTGCCCTTGTACTGTGCGTACAGCTCCTTGAGCTGCTTCTTGACCGCCTCGTCTGCCTGCTCGGCGTGGGTGAGCATGACTTCAACGATTTGGGTCGGTTCGTGGATTTTGGTTTGCATAATTATCCCTCCTACAGGTGCATTGTTCCAAATTCAATACAGGTTTATACTGCTTCATTGTTATAATATATAGCCGCTCATTCAACGTTTTCAGAACGCTTGATTTTGCAGTTTTTGCCCGAACCCTCGGTTTCGATATGCTTGAACGCTTCCTTGACAGCCGCGTTCTTCCGAGCTTCTTTCCATTGCCCCGGCTTCATACCGAGCTGTCCCTGGACCTCTGCAATCAAGATTGGGGAACCGTCCCAATCCGCGAGCCATTTGAGCAGCTTTGAGGCATGGGTCGGTTTTCCTTGAAAGGTTCGGCCGGCTGCCAGTTCGGACAAGCATTCGAACGGTAATTCGGAAATCTCGTCATGTTGGCAGTCTCTGAACGATTCACGAACGTGCATGACAACCTCTTCGGGCGGCTGAATCAGCCACAGAGAAACTGGTTCTTTACCGCCATGATTGCGCAGCGTACTGCGGAATACAAGCTGAACCAGATCGCGCGCCATCGTTAGATTTCTCATTTTCTGTACGCACGCCAGATCGTCTGTATTCCGGAAACTCGGATCGAGACACGCCTGCTCGAATTCGCCCCACGCACTGCCGTCGAAATCGAATGCCAGTGCTCGATTGAAATATTCTTCCGAGTCGAAACGGCCCAAACCGGCACAAATCACGCAATCCGCTTCATTGTATCGATTCGATCCGTTCATGCCTCCGAAATACGGCAGACTCTCTTTGGGTCCACTGTTGTCATCCGCTTGAAGCGGAATCAGACGATCGTGGAACTCGCTCAGGGCATCCCAAAGCTCTTTCGCGTAGCCCTTGTATGTAACCACAAGGACCTTGTGCCCTGCCATACCGGACAGCTTGTTCTTCAACCATACCGTCAGTACGTTCCGAGTCGGTTTATGCGCCATCGCGGTCTTGCTGACGCTGAACCGGGAGTCGGAACGCTGCACATGAATGGTGAGCCGCTGATACGATTCCTGCACATTTGCCGAAGGTATATCGACTTCAGGATTCTCATACAATTCAGGCGAGAGAAACGCTGAACCGCTCAAAATGAACGTGCGCAAGTCATCTCGTATGTCGAACGGGCGGCAGTGCGGAACCGTTAATTCGTGTTCCTGACCGATTTGATAGGCAGAGGGCTGCTTTGATAGTACGCTGACCGTCTCAATAATTTCGTCGGAACGCGAACCGGCATAGCGCTCCAGCTGATCGCAGAACGGATCCAGCTTGCTCCAATCGAATGCTGCCGCATTGAAATCGTCCGATGTTGTCACTGCAATGCGACTTCCGTTCGCTTTATACTGCCGAAGCAGTTTTTGAAACGGAATACGGAGCGAATAGTTCAGCGTGCTCAGCAGCGTCTGTTTTTGCTTGTCCCAGCTCAGATTATAGCTGGGTTCGTGCGTCGAAATCATTCCTTCACAGGCAGCGATCACACTCGTTGAAAGCTTAGAAACTTTCATCAGATTCGGTGCTTCATCAACAATCAGCAGCTTGCGCGTGTAAATCGTTTCCTCGCCGGAACTCCACTCACGCAGAGCAGACAGATTCTCGATATAATATTGATCGTATCGAGCGTGCATAAAGACGAGGAACGGTGTCTGATTGGCCTTATCAGCGGCATGCAGCAATCTGCATTCTGCCGCCTGAGGGCAATCTTTTCCAGGACATTCTGCACGCGTCTGCACATCGCTGCGCTGACAGCCGCCATGGGCAATATTAAAATCGTTCGGGCTCTCGAGCACGCGAACGAGATCGCGGTTAGGAGCGTTCTCCTGTATCAAGTCGCGCAGCTCGTACGCCTCGGCGGTTTTCTCAACGACAAGGATAACGCCGCCGAGCGACTTGGCGTAATCACTCATACGAACGAACTCGCGCGTCAGCACCTTGACAAGCGCACGCACTAGCGTAGACTTGCCCATCCCCGGCAGGAGCGGAATGGTTGTGACTGGCACCTCCGCCTCGCCAAGCATCAGGCGGACAGTATCTCTGAGCAGCTCGCGCTGCCCAGATATATATGTTACCCCGCGTGTAGAAAAGTACTCGTCAAGCTCGTCCATCACTTGTCCCGTCAAGTCGGAAATACAGTGCGGAGAATGCGCGCTCCACTCCAATGCCCGAAGCTCTTCGTTTTCACCGAAACTCGAATCAGCAGATTTTTTGATATCTTTCATACCTCATTCTCCTCCGATTCATCAATTTCTGCAACAAAATCAGCTTCGGCTTTGCAGTCGTCCGATTCGAGTGAAAACAGGCTCCCAAGGTCATTCCCGATGCTGATTTCATGCTGTTTGAACAGCGAAAGCAGGTCATTGAGAGCGACACCCATACAGGGCAGCGGCTTGTCAGCAGGTGACAGCTTGTACTTCCACGTCGTATCGCGTCCGCCAGTGCGGAACGGAATGCCGTCCTCTGCTAAAGCTGCCTGCAACGCCGCTTCGGCAGAAATGTCGAGTTCCACGTCCCTCTCTTGCAGCCAGTCCTTATATGCGGTGAGCAAGCTCCTGCGACCACAGATCAACAAGAGAGTTGTCTGATTCTTGAGCGTACGCAGCCATGCCACCGACTGCGAATCCCATGTTTCCCCTTCCTTACGGATACCTGCAATGTGGTCATGCAGATACTTCTTGAAAAACAGGAGGAAGGTGTACGCATTTTCCGGATTGAGCTTTGCAGTGGTGTCTTCCGGCGGTTTGGGAGACGTTTCGGGGAGAATCGCGCCCCAAACTGTGCGAAAGAACACATCAGCATCCTGCCTGGTACAGTAATCCTGTTCGATACTCCAAAGTATGAATACTTGCAGTACCGCCAATAGAATGGCTTTAATCCTCGTTTCGGCATCGACCGTTTCGCAGATATACCTTCCGTTCTGTTCGCGCGGAACAAAGTGCGAGACAAGCTTTGTAATATTATTGACAAACCGTTCGACATCTCGATTGCAGTACTTCGCAAAGTCTCGCAAAACACACGGAATACTGGAGCTGTACTCGGTAAATTCCTGCAGCACTGCAGGATCGTATACCTGCAGTTCACTGCCGTCCAACGTAAACGTCATGCGTTCACTGCCCGACACTTTACGTCCCAATACCACCGGAATAGAGAACGGATAATTCTTGTTTACCGCGTTAACGACAGACTGTGGAATGCCGTTCTCTAATGCAACCAGACGGTTGACAACCGGTGCCGGGAGCGTCATACTTTTCTTGTGGATAGTAATTTCCAGCACTGCATAATCTACAAGGTCATCGCTCGGCTGAAGCGCACCAAGTTCACAGTGCGGCTGCCAGATGTGCGGTACACTAGCCACCCAATGCTTGTCCTCGTATTCGTCCGGACCGCCGCAAGCCCACAGGAGTTCCTGCAGAACCTGGGGCGCAGTCTGAAGTCCGGTAAGTACAGCGGCAATGCTGCCGCCGAACAGCGGGTACAGAATAGAGAGCAACGGTGCAGCAATGCACAGGACGAACAGCATTAGCAGCGTGGCGTTCTTCTGGCACAGCTCCGGCAGCTGGAACAGCGCCCGGAATGCGTCCGAATCTCTGGCGCGCCAGCAGTACGGCGGCAGCAGCGCCGCGTCCGAGTCAAGCGAAACATTGATATACTCAATGTCTGCGTGCTTTTGACGCTTGTTGAACTCCTTCTTGGGAATCTCGACAAGGCACTTGCCGCCGCGTGCAGCATACGCGAGCGTTAAATCGCCTTGGGTGATGACATAGAGGTGGTCGTAATCGCTGGGCGCACCGAAGTTTGCGATGTCACCACCATTCTTTTTATGAATAGCTATTATCTCACTAGCTGAGTTGTACATGAGTAAATACCTCCTAAAAGTGATTCAGGCGCCTGTTTTTTTGAGCTCACAAGTATCTTACCATACGCATCGTTAACAACGCCTTACGAATACTTACGAAAAAATAAAATATGAAAGAGGCAAAAATGGTATGTATGAAAATTCAAAGTCATTAATTACTATTACCGAAGAACTATTTTCTGAGTTTCAACAAATCAAGACAAATAATTATAATTATTCTCGTATTCTGTCGAAAACGAAGGAATTAGAAACATATATTGTTCACAAAAAATGGATATATCGACAATTGAGAGAACCAGGTTCTTTATCCATTAGCATTTTACTCCTGTTGATATTGGCTGAAACAAGCAAAATGCAACCGAATAATCATTGTTTTTTATCTGTATTTTGGCAACTAAAATCTTGGGTAGAAACGGTTTGTTTTGCACAAAGCAAAAATATATTAAATGCTACACACATTGAATTCCTTCAAGATCAATATAAAATGTTCCGAGTTTACTATGACCATACCAAAAGGAAAATCAAAAGATTTCGAACAGCAAACGGTGAAAATGAAGAACGCAAAGCCTCCATACAGCGCAAGCTCCTCGCCGAAGGCCAAGACATGCTTTATGAGCTTGCTAAACTGTTTTGCGCATATCACAAGCAGATATATCATAATGACATTACCCGCATGACAACTACTATTTTTGAACATTTGAAGTTACTGGTTGCAGCAATTGCAAATTGCTCATGGTATTTACCTGTACTCAATTATTATTTCTTCTTCATGTTTGTGAAAAGACATGAGTTTATATTAACCTTTAATCCCGCAGAACAATCGATTGATGAGCAGCCGAGCAATGTCTTGTATCCTAATTTGTCGTTCACTGCAATCGAAAAAGATCGATATTCTTCAACTATATACTATGAATTGTTCAATGATATTGCTAAAACACTGGCTCTTGTCAACCATGCGGATAGCCCAAACACTGAGACACTACGCAAATCCAATATCTGGCAAGAAATATCCGGGTACGCTACTGATAATATGGATATGCGCATACAGCTATTCATGATTAGTCAAGAGATCCGTAATTGCGAAAACACGATAGAGCCCGAAATATATAAAGATGACTATCATGATCCACAATATGAAGATCAAGACATCATGTCTGACTCTTGGATTGATAACACAGCAGACGAAACATATGATATAGATGAAATATCGTCTCTCCATATTTCAAACTTTTGTTATGAAACGTTATCCAGCGATGAGAGAAATGCGGTGAAAAACTGGCTCCATCACGATGAATTCGGAGAACTCCTTTTGTCATTAAACCGAATTTTAGAGCCCAGAACCCAATTGGCAATCAGCTGCGATGTGACGCCGTCAGCATCCATTGAGAATTCTATTGATAATTGCCACTCTATGCTATTCACTTTGCAAAAACAACGTATTCCCGCAAACAATGTATGGACACTGAGCATAAGGACAGACAACATTGAAGAGAGTTCACAAGAAAAACTCGAATTAGCAGAAAAATATAAAGAAATATGCGATTTTTTTGATATTCGTCGAACTAATTTATCGGCAGTTGCGATGCGAAAGGAACTAAATATTCCTACGGGCATATTCCTCGAAGGTGACACCGCCAGAAACAAATTAGAGCAAAATTTTACAAAATTTATTGAAATGCTTGAAGCACACAGAGATTTACTCTATCCTCAATGGTTCAGAAATTATCTGTCCAATCATTCCGTTATATCACCGAATGAGCAAATTGACATTTTGCATATGCGGAACGAGCTTGTAAGACGTGACTGGACAGCAAATGAGTATATTGAATTCATAAAGATTTCTGTCAATAAACTTGCCTTTTTAGCATGGATCAGCAAATATATTAATTTACTAGACTCTGAGACTTCATCAAAAGAATTGCGCAACCACATCGCTGCCGCTGCCTTCTACCAAATGATCAGCAACTTAATCTACTTCCTGCGCGAGGAGATGCTGTCGCTGCTCTAAATCCTTGCAGTGCGCGAATATCTATCAAGGGGGGATATCTGTTCCTTATACTCAATAGCAAGACCCCCTTCAGTGGCATGAATCATCAAGCCGATCTACGGCTATGCTAATTGCACAAAACATATTTAATTATATAATTTGTGCATTACATAGCATAAGCTTGAAATTTAAAATCATTTATGCTATGCTTTTATCAGGAGGGTTGCCGTATGATCGCTTCGCACAAGCTCAGAAAACGAGATATCTATCTAAACAAGCTCATCGCCTTTCAGGACACAGAGCCGATCAAGGTCGTGACCGGCATCCGCCGCTGCGGCAAATCCAGTCTGCTCAAGCTGATGGCTGCCCATTTGCGTGAGAACGGTGTCAATGATGAACAGATCATCGAAATAAACTTCGAATCCTACGAGTTCATCAAAATGACCTCAGATGACCTGTATCAGTATGTGAAAGAGCGTTCGCTGCCGGGCAAGCGGATGTATCTGTTTTTCGATGAATTGCAGCGTATGGCAGGCTGGGAAAACACGATCAATGCGTTTCGCGTGGATTTGGATTGCGACATCTACATCACCGGCTCCAACGCCTACCTGCTTTCGTCGGAATATTCCACCTATCTGTCCGGCCGCTGTGTGGAAATCAAAATGCTGCCGCTGTCGTTTGCAGAGTTTATCGATTTCCATGGTTTCACTATTCAAGAGGTCAAAAGCGCGCTCGGCGGTACGAAAAAGCAGGCAGTTGATGCCGACGGTACCCATTACGAGCTGCGTGAGATTTTTGACGCCTATATGCGGTACGGCGGCATGCCGGGTATTGCAGATGTCGGGTTGGAACAGGACAAGGCCCTTACCCTGCTGGACGGCATTTATTCGACCGTTATTGTGCGCGATATTCTAGAGCGCGAAAAGCGCAGAGGTCAGCGACAGATCACAGACGCCATTCTGCTCAAAAAAATTATTCTGTTTTTAGCAGATAATATCGGCAGTTCGGTTTCCGTATCCTCCATCGGCAATACGCTGGTCAACGAAGGCCTGCTCGACGAGGGCCACCGCAAGACAAAGCCCAGTGCGCATACGGTTCAGGCCTATGTGAATGCGCTGCTTGAAGCATACTTTTTCTACGATATCAAGCGTTTTGATATCAAGGGAAAGGAATTTCTGCGCACACTGGGCAAGTATTACATCGTAGATATCGGTCTGCGCAATTATCTGCTCGGTTTCCGCAACCGTGACAGCGGCCACGCGATTGAGAACGTCGTTTACTTCGAGCTGCTGTGCCGCGGCTATGATGTTGCCATCGGCAAAGTCGGCACTGCCGAGGTGGATTTCATTGCAACCAAGGCCGATGAGAAGCTGTATGTGCAGGTAACGGAATCTATGGAGAGTGAAACCGTACGTACACGTGAGCTTGCTCCGCTGCAAAAAATCGCAGACAACTACGAAAAAATCGTGCTTTCACTCAATCCAGGCCTAGATTCGTCCTACGAAGGAATTAAGTCGCTGAATCTGATTGATTGGCTGCTGGAAAGTAAATAACAAAAGATAACCGCCAGGTTCCTCATGTCGGAGAAACCTGGCGGTTACTTTTGAATATCAAATTTATCCGATGTGGCGCTGTGACGGTGTATCGCCGGGAACAGCCTTCACTGCCTTGCTCATCTCCTGCATCAGCGAAGCATAGCTGAGGTCAGTCGGATCGTCCGCATAGCGAATCCAGTAATGATCGTGCGCGACAATACCGTGTGTCTTACGACAGATCAGCTTCGGCTGGTAGAGCGTCAGTCCGGCGATGGCGAGCAGCTCTTTGGCATTCTGCCGCGTGGATGGGAAACACCGGTCGGCGAAGAATTTATCCAGCCGTGCAGCCGTCGGCGTCGCCTTGCCGTTCATGCCGAACAGCAGCACCGGCAAATGGGAAGGATTGAGCACCGTAAACTGCGGCTTGTTATTCTCATCATAGCAGACCTGTACTACGGGCGTCTCTTCCCAATAGATTGTGAAATCAACAGGTTTCATGCGAAATACTCCTTTAGCTGCTGCAATCTTATCTGCAGAATCGTACGGCAATAGTCGAGCATCCGTGCAGACAGCGGCAGACCATCGAATACGGTATCCGGAATGCTGTCCGGCAGGACAATCCCGCTCGGGAGCTGATTTACCAAGTGCAGCTGTTTGGAAAAGCTCGTAGAGAATGGTTTTGCTTTGCAGGAATACAGGTACTGCTCTACCGGACGATGCTCCGCCTGCATGAAACCAAGTGCATAACCGCTGTCAAACAACGGTGGAAAACGGTATGAACCATCTGTTTCGTCCTTGAGAACGCCAAAATTATTCAAATGACGATCCTCATTGCAGATCAGGAAATCAAACAGCAGCATGGTGTTCAGATAGTCTCGCGCATCCAGCCCGGTCAGCGTACGAAACAGGTCAATGACGAGCGCATAGTTTTCTTTTGCGGAAACAGCCCATTGAATTGGCTCATCCGAACTTTCCACCATAGTTTCAAACGAAATAAAACTCTCGTTCTTGTAACAGAAGTTGTGTGAGATCGTACCAAGCAGAAGTTTTTCATCGTCTATCCGAATATGGCATAGCTGATATTGCACGACAAGAATATGCAGCAGTTCACCAACACGCGAAGCAATGACTTCTGCAATGGCATCCTGATATTCACGCCCATGATCGACGCGGTTCGCTTTCAGATAGCAATTCGTTTCCGGCTGATACCATTTCATTGCGTCACCCTTGCTGGTGCTGGATAACATCAGCGGAATACCGGGTGTGATTTCGAGGATTTCGTTCAAACCGTCCACCTGCCTTTTCCTATATTATATCGTTTTAGACTGTTTAGGCGCAAGAGATTTCTTTGTCGAGCAGCGGCACAAACAATATACTTCGAGAAAACGCTCATGAATATCCAGAAAGTCAGCTCTCTTTTTGAGAGAAACAAATGATTGCCGACCGTCAAGGTCAGCCTGGAGTAGAGCGTGCTGAAAGCTGGGATTATGAAGTTTTGAGAAGAAAATCTGTAATTCAATCTATAACTAAAAATCGGAGCGAAGGCGATATCTGCACTGTGTAAACACGAAATACATAATCTGCGTTATGCCTTTACGCGCCACAGCACTTCGTACAGCTTGATAATACGTCCGAGCATCAGCGCAGACAGCACGGTTCCTACACCGATGCCGTAAAACGGGCTGTGGTTGATGATACACAGCAGGGCGCTGATTGCAACCATAGAAAGGTCAAACGAGTTCTTGACCGCGGAAAACCGCAGATGAAATACCTCGGAAATGGTGTTCACAATACCGTCTGTCGGCGTGAGCACCATTTTGCTCCTCACGCACAGAAATACGCCGGCCGCGGTGACAAACATGGTCAGCGTAAAGCAAAGCAGCCGCGTGGGCAGCGCGAACGGCAGCACAGGAATGAGCCAATCGTACACATCGGTCAGCACGCCGAATGCGAACGAAAGCGGGATTTCGAGCAGATAAGTAAGTGTAATTCTGCGCGACAGAATGCACTGCATCACTACAAAAATCAGATAACAGATGATAGACGCGGTGCCGAGTGAAATGCGATAAATCTCCGAAATGGCATACATAACCGAGCTGAATGCCGCCACACCGACGTTGTAGCGCACGTTCAGCACAACGGCCACCGCGATCAGATTAAGACCGACAATGTACCAAACGGCACGCTTACCGGTGCTTGCAGTTGTTTCCATGTGCATTCTCCTTTAGCTGTTTTTCAGATTGTCCAACGTCTGAGTAATGAGTTTGAGCAGTGTATCCCGCTCCTCCGCGCTGATATGATCGAGCAGCACATCGCCGAAGTCGGTGCAGTTGCGCTGCATGGTCTCGTGCAGCTCCTCCCCCTGCGCGGTAAGCGTAACCACTTTGTACCGCGCGTCATGCGAAGACACACGTGTGATGAGCAGCCCCTTGTTCACCATGCGTTCCACAATGGCACGTGCTGCCTGATGCGTCACACTGAGGTGCGTTTTCAAGTCTGCGGCGGCGCTTTCCGGATGGGCGTGGAAGAACAGAAGCGCGTCTGCCTGCTCGGCAGTCAGACCAAGTTTTTTCAGATCGCGATTGCGCCGCTGTGTAATGGTATTCGATAGTTTCTGTATCTTTCGAGATAGAATATAGGTTGACTGCATGAATATCACCAGATTTTTATATAATATACAATACGTTGTATATTATCAGAAGAGTGCCGTTCTGTCAAGACGAATTCTTCCCCCGCCGAACAATTCCGGTTGTCAAATCTGCTGAAGCTGTGTTATGCTGTTGCTATCAGCAAGGCACTGCGGCAGGAGGCGTTGAATAATGGATCAGGGGCATATCATATTCCGTGTACTGCATCACGAGAATATTTCGATCACAATGGATGCAGGCGTATCGCTGTTTTTCGGTCTGCATGGACAGTACACGATTTCCACTGCGCAGGAAAACTACACCATCGGTGCTTCTGAGGTATACGCCGTATCTCCGTTCACGCTGTACCGCACTGTTAGCGGAGAGGATGCAGGCGTGCTGCAGATCACGCTTTCGCCTGAAATTCTGCAAAAGGCTGACTGGCCGCAGCGGCAGATGATCGACTGCTATCTGTCCCGCAGTACACTGACGGATTCGGTCGCGCAGGACATTCGCAGACGGTGTGCGACACTGTTCCGGCTGTATTTTCAGCAGACTGATCAGGTGGAACTGCAGCGGCAGGCGGTATCGCTAGCCTCTCTGCTGTGGAGCCGCTTTTCCACAACCGACTCGGTTCAGCCGGAAGATAGCATCAACACGCTGAAACTGCTGGAATCCGCACTGAAAATGATCCATACGCAGTGGAACCAGTCGATTTCCCTGTCCGAGACAGCGGCACAGCTGTATGTATCGGACAGCTATATCTCGCGTGTGTTCAAAAAGTATGTGGGAACCACATTTACCAAGTATCTGGTCGATCTGCGGCTGTCTCATGCGGTCAATGATCTGAAAGGCACGGACTCAGTAACCGAAATTGCCTATCGAAACGGTTTTAAGAGCGATAACTCGTTCATCGACTTTTTCAAGAAAGCCTACGGGTGCACACCGGGCAAATACCGTCAGCAGCTGAAACAGTCTGCCGATACACCGGAGCCGCCTAAAGAGGATGTTTCGGACTGGCTGCAGGAACTGCTGCAGTATGCAGACGGCGCAAGCCTGTATTCAAAGAGTGCACCGACTGTCATTCGCAAGACGGTTCGTCTGCCTGAGACGCAGGATGGCGAACCGATTTGCCAGAGTTGGCGACAGATGGTGAACATCGGCTACGCGCATGACGGTCTGATCGGCTCGGTGCAGGAGCAGCTGCGTCGTGCGCAGAAGGAGATTGGCTTTACCTATCTTCGGTTTCACGGCATTTTCGATGATGATATGCATATTTATCAGGAAAACGAGGATGGTTCACCGTGGTTTAATTTTGCCTACGCCGACCTGCTGTTCGACTTCATTCAAGAGATTGGGCTGATTCCGTATGTGGAGCTCGGTTATATGCCGTCTAAATTGGCAAAAACGCAGTATACCGTGTTCGACAATCCGGCAATTTGTATCAGCATGTACAATGATTCGGAAAAGTGGCAGGCGTTGGTGCAGGCATGCCTGTCGCACTGGATTGACAAATACGGTCTGGCGAACGTGCGCAAATGGCGATTCACCGTGTTTTCGATGAATTACAGCAGACTGCAGTATACCGCGCCGGTCATGTCACACGAGGACTACTGCAAGATGTTTGAAGCGACCTATCAGACGATTAAAATGATCGATCCCGAACTAAAGCTGGGAGGTGCCGGATGCTTTCCGGGTATTGCACTTGCACCGGACGGTCTGCGTCGGTTTCTTCTCGATGTTAAGGAGCACGGCTGTCCGCCGGATTTCATCACGGTACAATGCTATCCGCACGAAGACTTTTCACAAGATAGTGATTTCTTCTATTTTACCTCTAAACAGACCTCGATGCCGTCGGTGCTGAGTAAGGACAAGAATTTTACCCTGCACTTTCTGCAGTGGCTGAACCGCATCCGACAGGAAATTGGCTTTGCAGACTGTCCGGTTGTAGTTGAGGAGTGGAATTCTACCCTGTGGCAGCGTGATCTGTCAGGCGATACCTGTTACAAAGCGGCATGGCTCATCAAAAATGTTCTGCAGAATTATGATCAGGCGGAATATCTCGGCTACTGGCTGCTGACCGACTTTCTTGACGAATGGCTGGTACCGGGCGGCGTATTTCATGGCGGATACGGTCTGTTTACTATCAACGGAATACCCAAGGCCGGCTATCAGGCCTTGCGGATGCTGGGTCGAATCGGTGAGCGCAAAATCGCTTCCGGTGAGGGATGGTTTGTCTCCCGAACCGAAAACACGATTCAAGTCTATCTGTACCATTACTGCCATTATGATGCGCTGTACCGCTACCGCTATCAGAAGCTGACCGACCCACACGATGCCTACAAGGTGTTCGAGGTTGACGGACGGCTCAAAATCGAGCTGGAACTCTGCGGATTGGACCCGGGTGTATATCGGCAGGAAAGCTGGACGCTCAACCGGTCGGCAGGCTCAGCATTTGACAAATGGCTGGAAATGGAAGCGCCCAGAGTCATGACGCCGGAGGATTTAAACTACTTAAACGATATGGCACAGCCGCTCTGTAAAATTCGAGATGCGGATACCGCAGGTGCGCTACACCTGCAGACGGAACTGGAGCCGCATGAGGTACGTCTGATTGTGCTGAAAAAGCGGGATGGATAAGATACCCGCGCAAGGAAATCCGTCATTTTTGCAGTCTGATATCGAAAAACTGAACTCCATCATACAGAAATACTCTGTCACGCAGAGAAACCGCCGGAATATCGGGAGCGATATTCCGGCTTTTCTGTATTCCTTCTCCGCATTTGCGAGTAAACTGTAAGCATGAAAACGAGCAGACCTGCAGGAAAACGCTCACATAAGAAAGAAAAAGAAAAGGGGAGAAAAACATGGCAGCAACAAGACAGACTGTGCAGAGCAATGCAAGCACAAATGTAAAAACCAGCATCTTTGAAAAGATCTCCTACGGTATGGGCGATGTTGCATGCAACGTAGTATTCGCACTCACCAGCGGTCTGATCACGTACTTCTACACCAACGTCATGAGCGTATCGGCGGCTATGGTCGGTATGATAATGCTCATTTCGCGTATTTTTGACGGTATTTCCGATGTGGCGATCGGCCTCATCATGGACAAGGTGCATTCCAAGCACGGACGAGGCCGAGCGTGGGTTCTCTGGATGGCACTTCCGTACGGCATTTCCGCCGTAGCGCTGTTCTGTCTGCCCGCAAATGCAACAGCGGCTGTGCAGGCCATCTACATTTTCATCACCTATAACCTGTGTACAACGGTTGTCTACACTGCACTGAATCTGCCCTACGGCGCAATGGCTCCGCTGATGACCAGTAACGAGCAGGATCTTGCCCGCATCAACCTGTTCCGCATGGCGATGTCGCCGATTGGCAACATGATCGTTTCTGCGGCCTCCCTGCCCATCATCAACCGCATGGGCGGCGATCAGGCAGCGTGGATCAAGGTAACGCTCATCTACTCGGTAGTCGCTATCGGCCTGCTTCTCTGGTGCTTCTTCGGCACCAAGGAACGCGTCAACACCCAGGCAGCACAGGAAGCAGAAAAGCTGCCGGCAAGCGTTCGTTTTGGCGCACTCATTCACAACAAGTACTTCCTTATGATCCTGTTCGCATCCCTGTTCCTTGCGGTTTACCAGACCGTCAACGGCACGGTTGCAACCTACTACGCGCAGTACATTCTCGGCAACAACGAATATTACAGCGTGCTCAATCTGGCGGAAAACATCCCGCAGGTAGTCGTTATCATGATTCTCGCGCCGTTCATCAAGAAGTTCGGCAAGCGCAATCTGGTTCTCGCCGGTGCAATTCTGACCATGGTCGCTCAGCTGACGCTGCTGGCGGTCCCGGCAAATCCGGCGTTTGTTGCCGCTGTTGCTGCAATCCGCGGCATCGGCAAGGCCCCGCTGTTCGGCTGTGTATTTACCATGATGGCTGACGTTGTCAACTACGGCCACTGGAAGACCGGCGTTCGCGTACAGGCTCTCATTTTCAGCGCTGCAACGGTCGGCCAGAAATTCGGCGGCGGCATCACCGGTGCAATTATCGGTCAGCTGATGGACAAGTCCGGCTTTACCGGTCTGGCGCAGGAAATTCCGTCCGCAGTAGCAATGGTCGAGAATCTGTACATCTGGGGCACGGTATTCGCCTGGGCGATTATTATCGCGCTGATGCTGGCGTACAAGCTGGAGAAAAACTATGACGGCATGATTCGTGACATGGAGAACAAGGGTATGCTCAAGCAGGCAGACTGACAAGGAGAATCGCAATGTATCAGAACTATCAATATGAAGTAGACCCGAAAGACCCGCTCAAGCCGCTCTATCAGGGTACATTTGAAGAAAAAGTAACGGTTGGCGGAAAAGAACGTCGCTATCTGGTGTATATTCCGAAGGGTGCGCGTCCTTCGACGGCAGGCGTGTTTATCCTGCCGGAAAATGGCAAGACCGCCGATGATCTCTGGCGCGACAGCTGGTGGCGCATGATTGCGGACACCGAGGAGACCAAGGAAAAGCTGATCGTATTCTTCCTCGAGCCGGAGAACGGTGTGTGGAACACAGACGAAGCATACGGCAAGCCGAACGGCGATGTAGCCTATATCGAGCAGGTGTATCTCGCCGGTGCGCAGCGCTTCAAGTTCTGCGTACACGAAGCCAAGTTCTACCTGACCGGCTGCCGCGAAGGCGGTGTGCTGGCAAATATGGCCGCGATGTATAATCCGGCGGTATGGGCCGGCGTGGCAACGGTCGGCGGCTCGCAGGTGAACGAGAATTACCGTCAGGCCGCGGCAGAGGACTTCTGCACCAATCTGGATGGCTTTATCGACGAAACACATCGTCTGAACCTCAAAAAAAGCGATATCCCGATGCCTGCATGGGTGATTAACGATCCAGAAAGCCCGGTCGGCACAGACAACGGCACCGCGGACTACTGGAAGCGTTCCTGCGGCATCACCGAAGATGGCAAACAGACTTCGCCGGATACGGTAACATATATTCGTTCGGCTGAGCCTCCCTATGCGCCCAATCAGGAGAAGGAAGCATTCCGCGTCTGCATGAGCACGATTCCCGGCGGTTCAGCCGATTACGCCAATCTGTTGCTGCGCCGTATTTGGAAGGATTTCCTCTATCGGCAGCGCCGCTGGATGAGCGGCCCAGGCGGCGACCTGCGCGTGACAAAGGATCCGGTAGCCGATCTCGGCATGGAATACCACTGCGAGGAAATCGGCGGCTGGATGCGCGAATGGTACGTTTATGTGCCGGAACAGGTCAAGCAGAATCCTGGAAAGCCGGTTCCGCTGGTGTTTGCGATGCACGGCTATACCTGCTCGGCAGAAATCTACTGCGGCAACTCGGAGTGGTACAAGGTAGCTGACAAGCACGGCTTCATCCTTGTACATCCGACCGCAACACCCAGCACCATTGAAGCAACAACTGTGGCCAGCAGTCCGGATAATGTTGCACTGCCAGCGTGGAATTTCATGCACACCGCGCCGAATGGTCCGGATGAACTGCTATTCTTCCGCACACTGCTCGAAAAAGTATGCACAGACCATGCTATCGACCGTACCCGCGTATACGCGACCGGTCATTCGCATGGCTCGGTAATGACGCAGGTGCTTGCCATGACTATGCCGGAGGTGTTCGCAGCAGCGGCACCGTGCTCTGGTGTGCTGTTCCAGGGATTTGGCATGGATATCCGCGTATTGCCGGAAATCCATAACCGCAAGGATTGTCCGATCCCAATCTGGATGTTCGGCGGCGAGCAGGAGCCGTGGCTGCTGCCCAATATCCCGACCGATACCAACTCGACCGGCGACAGCATCCGCATCTGGCGCGGCAACAACCATCTGACACCCGAACTTCCCGCAAACTGGGAGGACGGCTGGCAGGTAAACGGTCGCTGGCACGATCTGCATTATGCTCGCGAGGACGGTGCACCGATGGTCAACTATACCTGGGTAGATTACATGCCGCATGCGACCATGACCGAGATGAGCTTCCGTATCTGGGAGGAGTTCTTCAGCAAATTCTCCCGTGTGGACGGCGAGATCAAATATAACCCAGGAGTATAGATGAGCAAAACTTGTTTTGCGCCGCTGTCATATAGGTAAAATACAGCTTGCCTTCGCCGCGTTTCTTATCAAAAAATATTCTGATTCTCCGACCGCAAGCGGTTCGCTGGACAGCTTCTCCGACTCTGCAAGCGTAAGCAGCTATGCTGTAAACGCAATGCAGTGGACGGTTGCCAACGGCATCGTGAATGGCTCTAACGGTAAGCTGAACCTGAAGAATAACGCAACCCGTGCAGAGGCAGCCGCAATCCTTATGCGCTACTGCGAAATGGGCAAGTAAAAAAGTAAATTCTACAGCACAATACAGCCGGGCCTCTCAATCACGGAAGACCCGGCTGTATTTTTTCCTGAGATTCAAGATAAAAGCTATCGCATTATAGTGCTATTTGAGTATAATATTCAATCTTGCGTTCGAGTGTTTTCGCAACAGAAAAGTGTCGTAAAATGCTGTTTGGTAAATGAGATCTGCTCATTTATCAGATTAAAGACGCACGGGACTTTGTCGAATATGTGATTGACGGATGACAGAATTATCAATGGCTGATTCAGTAAAATCCCAATACATCATTGACGAGCGCAGGCTGAAATTTCTACGTTCGTTCTATAACTTTCTCATTATCTGGATTTCATGCGTTTAGGTAAAGAAGAAGCCTTGGAGCACCGACGGTAGAAAGTATTTGGCTTTAGTCCGGTTTGCCGCATGGCCTCAGCCGCGGTAACCTCTCCTGCACGCCAGCGAGCGACCACCCGCTCAAAGTTGTCCGGCAAGGGCTGTGGCTTGCGACCGGTGTACTTGCCCTGCTCTTTGGCGATGGCAATTCCCTCGCGCTGGCGCTGCAAGATATACTCGCGTTCAAGCTCCGCGACCGCTGCGAATACAGTCAGCATAAACTTGCCGGTCGGCGTGGTCGTGTCGATAGCCTCTTTGCGGCTTACAAACTCCACCTGTTTCTCGGTCAGCCGTTCCACAAGGTCGAGCAGGTCGCGCGTATTGCGTGCGAACCGGCTGATTGACTCCACGATAACCGTATCGCCGCGCCGGACGTACTCCATCATGCGGGTAAGCTCTGGACGGTCGGCGTTCTTGCCGCTGGCCTTGTCGATGAAAATCTCATCAACGCCGAGTTCGCGCAGCAGGACTTCCTGCCGAGCGGTGTTCTGCTCCTCGGTGCTGACGCGAATGTAGCCAATTTTCATTGTGTATCTCTCCTTGAATATATGGTATAATGAAAATAATAAGGACGGTGACGCTGATGGATAAGACAATCGAACAGGTAAAACGGTTGGCGCACCGCTTTGGTGTGCCGAAGCTGGTATTATTCGGTTCGCGCGCCCGCCGCGATCATCATGCTCGCAGCGACTACGACTTTGCGGTATGGGGCTGCACACCGCAACAGCGTGCGCAATTCAGCGATGCTGTTGAAAACGATTTGGACTCGCTGTATTCGGTCGATCTGGTGTTTGTCAGCGAACACACCGATGCCGCATTGCTGGAAAATATAGAGAAGGACGGGATTTGCTTGCTGGACCGTTACAATACGAAATTCGAAAATCTCACCAATGCTGTAGAGCGCTTGCGCGAAGGCGTGCAGGCGCATCAAGAGAATCCGGCCAAAATCATTCGCGATGGTGTAATCCAGCGCTTTGAGTTCACCTGTGAGCTGGCGTGGAAAACCACACGCGAGTTTTTGCTCGATCAAGGTTTTACTGAACTAAACAGCCCGAAAGCAACGATGCGCAAGGCGTTCTCGTACGGCCTGATTGACGATGAACAGGCGTGGATTGCACTGCTGAATGCCCGCAACCAGACCTCGCACATTTACGATGATGCAACCGCGCAGGAAATTTACTCGCAGATTGAGAGCGAGTTTGTGTCGCTGTTTGATAATCTTATTGAGCAGTTGAAACGTGGTTAAGTGCAATA
>NZ_JAQEHY010000016.1:0-3912 GCF_027665985.1 Butyricicoccus sp. AM78-15b2TA | reverse complement strand
GTCACCGCATATTTTGACATATTTCAAAAGTCCGAAACCGACCCTATTGACATAGAAATTCACTATTTCAGATGGGTATACCCTATTGACATGCTCAAAAAATACCGGCTCGGAAGAGTCGGTATTTTTGCGTTCAATCATCGCCAATGAGGTCGGCGAGCAGGCCGATAACGGTCAGTACGCCGAGAATGATTTTGCCTGAGTTCAAACTTTCACCTCGTTTCAGTCATCCGAAAAGTTCTCGACGGCCTCGATGATGAGGTCAACCACTGCGCCGATAGCTTGGAAGATTGGGCTGAGTGCAATCATGCGCATCGCCTCCTTTCAATCAGTACGCATACAGCAGTTCGCCGGTCATCTCGTGAAAGAGTTCCGGATTGTACAGCATCTCCTCGATTTCTTCCTCAGAGCAGCCGTAGTCCAAGAGTGCCTGCACCTCGTCGGCGGTTACGCCGAACGCCTTCGCCACGCTGAATAGATCGCTATAACTGGTCGGCGTGTCCTCGTAGTAGCTGCGGTAGAACGGATATTTGCGCCACCAGTGCTCGTACGTCGTGTGCGGTGTGAAGGTGCCGGTAGTGATACGGCCGGTGCGGTCGATTTTCATGATTTCGCCCTCCTGCGGTTCGAGAATATCAGTGGGCGCTTTTAACCGCAGCTTTTTCAGCGTCTTGCAGAGAATTTTCTGTGTCGAGGCGTAAATAAGGTAGCCATCATAGAACATGACGCACAGTGGATTATCTCCGACGACGAACCAGATGGAATTGTCCTTATCCAGAACGGTAAACACAAATGAACCCTCGACCGCTTCAGCCATAGATTTCAGGCTGTCAAAGTCGAGGGTTTTCTGCTGTTCGAGAAGCTGCACTGCGACGTAGCTGTCGGTTTCCACGCTCGTCGTAGGAAGATTTTCTTCCATCCGAAGTTCCTTGTCGTTCCAGAGAACGCCGTTGTGCGCGAGAGCAAAGCTGCTGCCGTCAACATAACCAAGGAACGGATGGTTATTCTGGTTAAACTGCGCATTGCCCTGTGTTGTCATGCGGGTGTGGCCCATAATGGTATTCACGCCGTTCGGAATGTGAATCTTCATCTTTCGAGCGGGAATCGGGCGCTTGTAAATCCGCAGACGGTCGTTGAAGTTGTACGCGATACCGGTCGCATCCGTGCCGCGCACCTGACATTCGCGAGCCAGCGTATTCAGAATTTTGTTTTTCGTATGGGTACTCAGGCACTCCTTAAAATCGATTAAACCGAATAAACTGCACATATTTTAAGCCTCCTCCGTGTTGGCATTAACAGGTTCATTAACGTAAAGACGGCGCTCCTTCAAATACTGGATCAGCTCCGGTTCTTTGATTTCGTCCAGAAAATCAAACCAGCTAAGCTCCTGTACAGCGGTGTCGGACATAGAAACAGCCACCTCGACGAGATGGTTGACCATCTGCAAGGTGGCTTTCAAAGTATTGAGTTTCAAAGTGCCGCGGAACATACGGATTTCGACCGTATCCGCGTTCGTGAGGTTGACCGCCGTGTAACGTCCGGCGCAGGAATTTTTTGCGTGGTTCATCTGTTCGGACGGCGTCAGGCGAATGCCGTACCGCGCCGCCCAGCGATTCATCTGGGACTGTGTGCGGCGGCTGAATCGCAGCAGTTCCGCCCAGAATTTCTCAACAAAGTAGAGCAACCGCGCAATTGCAGCCTCCTGCTGCTCGTAGGTACAGCCGAATGCCAAACGGGAAATGTGAACGTGAAGTCCGCAGGTGCCGGCAGCGTGACTCAAATAACCCATGCGCTGTGCCTTGCGGAGAACTTCTGCCCATGGCATTTCGTTCAAATGGTACTCAAGTGTCATCGGATGGGTGACAAGCTCAAGACCTTCATCCAGACTGCCGTCTGTCTTAATGTACAGATTTTCAGCGTTAGCATTGGCGATGTTTAACAGCTTCTCCGCGTTGCTGGTTACTGTGCCGCCGTCATCAATTTCGAGCTCAACGCCGAAATGACGCAGACCCTTGCCATGAAAAACAAGGTCTGGCGTGTAGCTGTATTCGTGAATAACCTCGCAGTGCTCATCCCAGCAGGATGCGCAGTAGGCGTTGTCGTCATTGTCCCAATAGGCGCGGTCACGGTGAATAATGCGGTTGCAGTCCTCGCAGCGGACGTAATACTCATCAAAGCAGTGGTCGCAAAGCGTGTGCGTATCGTCCTCTACAGCATTTTCCTCATAAATCCGTTCGTTGCAGTGGTCGCAGATTACGGTCAGGCGATCCGTGCAGTCCTCGCAGAGCCAGTCACCTTCCACTTCAAACATATCTTCAATCGAGTGCTCTGCACCGCAGTTTACACAAATTCTTGTTTCGCTCATTGTCTGTTCCTCCATTTCGTTTGGTAAAACTTAATACTCTTCGGCAAGCAACATAGTAGAATGCGTCAAATCGTCGATGACAAACACCTTGGCATTTACGGCATCGTCGCACGGTACATCGAGCTCGTAACGGTACGGCGGCTGCTCCTGCTCGTGGACGATATGCTGACCGGTCGGTGTTTTCGTCAGCTTGAATACCTGCAGGTAGTCTTTCTCCTCGATTTCCATTGTCAAGACCATGTGCCACATGAGGTTTGTCAGCCATGATGGAATCTCAGTCATCACGCCGCGCGTCAGGAATTTTTGATTGTTGAACATTCTCGTTTTCTCCTTTCGGGCAAAAAGTAAGCTCCTGAGAATATCCCAGGAGCTTCTACATCTATAATATATGTCCAAAAGTGGCGGAAACACAGAAAAAAAATGGTTCAAGCTATGCTTTTCTCATATTATTCTGTCAATGCGTTGTAATGAATACAGTTTTCCGAAACTGATACGGTGTAAGACCGGTACTTTTCTTAAATGCACGAATCAGATTAGAAGCAGAGCAAAACGCACAGTCATAAGCAATCTCTTCTATGCTGTCATCCGATTCTGAAAGCTGTAGTTTTGCATAGGATAGCCGCAGATTGAGCAGATACTCATGCGGCGATAAACCGGTTTCCTCGCGAAATCGGCGAGAAAAGTAGAACCGGCTAAGCGATACCTGCGCAGCAACTTCTTCTATTTGAATATTTTCATGAAAATGCTCGTCCATCCAGTTCTTTGCTGCCTGTATCTGCGGCGAAACGTTGTGTGCCGCGTGCCCTTGGGTATTCAGCGAGGAAAGTATATGGTGAATGACGACCGACATGCGATCGTCTGCATTGGCATCGAGTGGCAGCATCTGCAGAATCTTTTGAAAGTCCTTCTCCAAGCCATACTGCTTGCTGAACAGCGCACCGTTGTTCTTCCACAGAAGATCGCAGTACGCCTGTGAGGCATTGCCGTGAAAATGAAACCAGCTGAACTGCGCCTCTCTCTTTGTATAGTAGTTGTGCGGAAAATTGCAGTCGATGAGCACGATATCATCGGCGCTTGCTGTGAATGTCTGATCCCGATATGTGAACTGCATTTCACCCGAATGAATGTAAAACATCAAAAATGCGTTCAGATGTTTTCTGCGCACGCTGTACGGCGCACTGCAAAGATAACGTGCACCCCAGAGACCATAAAACAGGTGCTGCTGCGCAAAAGCCGAAGCAGTATGAAAATAGATCCCTTCTTTTTCTATGATACCGGGTTCAAATCGAATAACACCCTGCTGACGAATATCCATAACAGCACCCCTAATGTCAGAGCAAAAATTGCATATTTTGTGCACGCATTACACGTGACAGCTTTCGTCTCTTATGATATCATAGGCACAACAGAAAGGCAAGAAACCTTCCGATCGTTCAAAAGGAGAAGATACTTATGAGCAAGGAAATTAAAATCGGTCTGATCGGTGCCGGCTGGATGGGCAAGGCCCACACCACCGCATTCCACAACGCACGCATGATTTTCGGCGA
>NZ_JAQEHY010000015.1:0-69356 GCF_027665985.1 Butyricicoccus sp. AM78-15b2TA | reverse complement strand
GACTTCATCGGACAGGCCGCGCTTGAACTTCGCTCCCGAGCGGGACACCTCGAACCGGAGCATTGGCGCATCATACTGCTCCAAAAGATCTTCCTCCATCAGCTGAAATGTCTTGTCATAGACCGTCAATGTGGTTGTCTTGCAGCGGATACGCCACGAATGCGCGTTCTTTTCCTTATGATTGGGGAATCCTTTGCCGAATGTGCACAGCTTGTACTGCTTCATGTACGGGCTGCGGCGAATGACACGCAGTGCCTCATCAACCCATTTCTGCGACTCGGGGAAGTAGTCCAGACAGCAGTCGATGCGAGAGAGCGTCAGCTGTTCGAAATCGCAGTCCAGACCGATTTTATGCAGCAGTTCTGTCATCTCTTTGTCAAGCGTTTTCAGCTGGTTTTCTTTCGCGATGAACACTTTCTTGGGCGAATATTCTCCGTGCAGCAAAGTGTGCGGATTGAGTCGAAACCGGATAGAACAGGCAATATTTTTGCTCGTTTTGTTCTTGCTGCGCGTCTGCTTGAACAGATAAAGCACCACGCCCTGACCGCAGTACGAGGTGCAGATATACTTCGTCATGCCGCTCTCGGAATAATATGTCGCGTCCGGGTAGGGTTTGCCGAAATGCAGACTTTTCAGATGCTGAAACACCTTGTTAAAGCTCTTCTGGGACAGTCTGTGAAATAATTCAATCGTATGGATACCGTAACGAAAATCCATTTCACACACCGCCTTTCGCAAAACAGCCGATGACTGCGTCGTGCAGATCGTCCGCTGATTCACAGATTGCATACAGTTCATTGACGGCTTCCGCTGCACGGTCGTCCGTGTCAGAGATAATATCAAGGTTCATCTGAAAGTCGGCGTCATTCCAGAGCAGCAGTGCCTTTGCGCGTTTTCCGTCGCGCCCGGCCCGGCCTGCCATCTGGTAGAATGACGCGACGCTGAACGGCAGTTGAGAGACAATAATCAGGCGGATATCCGAAATATTCACGCCCATGCCAAACGCGGAAGTTGCAATCATGATATGTGCCTCACCGGAACGAAAGCGCGCTTCCTGTTTGGTTCGGTCGGAGAGCCTGCTGTGGCAGAGAGCAATAGCAGAAGCCGAAATATCGCAATCCTCAATCAGAAAGTCACGCATATCTTCTACATCGCAGACGCGGGTGCAGTAGATAACAATTTTCCCTTTGCTATCGTATTTCTGAATCGCTTTTCTGACTTTCGCATAACGAGCGGCATCATTTTTCACAAAAGATTTCTTGAGGGACAGATTAGAACGTTTGAGCTTGCCGATATGTATAACCGGATTTTTCATATGCAGACTTTTCACGATATATGGAATATCATCCGGCATAACAGTTGCGCTGAAAGCAGCAACGACGGGAGAATTGGGCAAATCCTTGATAAATTTACCGATATTGCGGTACATGGGACGAAATTCATTGCCCCATTCCGTCAGACAGTGCACCTCGTCTACCACAACCGTGTGTACGCTATTCTTCTGAATTGCCTTCCAGAGACGAGGATCACTCAGTCGTTCCGGCGCAACAAAGAGCGCCTGGAGTTTACGATGTGTCAGCTGTTCGATTGTATTGGTATTCTCCCTGTTTTCGCTGTACAGGCAGCCCGCTCGAATTTTGTTGTCCTCGCAACGCTGCACCAGATCGCGCATGAGTGAAACGGTCGGGAGAATACCAATCAGCAGACCATTTGGGTGCAGGGTAATCATCGAGAGAAAGCAGATCGACTTGCCCTCGGAGGTTCGTGCTAAACCGAGTACATCTTTACCCTTGAGTAAGTCTGTAATTACATCCTTCTGAAACGCTTTCAGCTTCGATATACCAAAGCTATTACATATCATCTTTTCTTGTTTGTTCGTCATAATTTTCACTCCAAAACATAGAATTTTCGTTCAAAACTGAAATTTTGAAATTTCGTCGAACTGCCTTTATTCCATTGTTGAGATTGAAATAGAATTATAATTTCACAGGAAAAACATGATATATAATAGCAGCGAAAGACGTTGTACTATGTACTTTTTCCATCCCATTCTCTTGCCCAGCTTCAGCATGCTGATACCGAACTGCTCTGACGCTGTCAATGCCATCTGCAACGGTGCTTGCAATTTTTGTTAAAACTATTTGTCTAACCTTTTGGGCACTTCAACGTGCGGTACGGTGTCCGAACGAAGTCGAATACATCGCCTTCTGGAACGCGGGCAGAAGCACAGTGCAACCGTGACCGCGATAACGATGTTCGGAAACGAGGTCATCAGCTTAGATAGGTTTGTCGGTTCTCGGTTTACCTCGTTTTTTGATTATTACGCGCATTTCTTTTACTATAAATTGTGTATCATTAACTACTCATTTTACCTATCGCACAAAATATATTTAGGTTTTTACATATAATATACAAGAAATTCTCGCCATCCTTGTTAATTCGTGCCATGATAACAGATGTGGTCTGTACCTTGCAAAAGATGTAAATTTCGAGGCGCGATCTCTGTGAAGCAGGCAGGCTGCACGCTAAACAATCCTATCCGCTTGCAGCAGGCCGGAAAACGCAGCTTGATCAGGTGCATTTTATTGGGGCGGCTGTAAATTGGAAGCGAAACCTGAGAAGGAGAGAATGTTTCGTGAAAACCAATCCAACCATGCAGGCAGAGGCGGTTCTGCCTACACGACCTGTTTCCGCAAACGAAAAAATCAATATTCTGACACGCCTGGCTTACGGCGGCGGTGACGTAGCGTGCAACGTTTGGCAACAATCAGTCTGCCTGGGTCAAGGTAATGAGCATCTGGGCCGCAATCGCTGTCCTGCTGCTCTGGATGTTCCAGAGCACCAATCAGGCTGTTGTCGGCACGATTCTGCCGTACTACTGCAAGTATGTGTTCCATAACGACTCGTGGATGTACAGCACGCTGTATCTTTCCGAAACCATCGTTCTGATCGTCGGCATACTGTATCAGCTCGACAAAAAGTATCCCGCTATCATGAAAGAACTCGCAGAGCGCGAAGCGCGCGGTGAGCTGTAACTTTCTGATCTTCATGATCCCTCAACCGTTCCCGGCATGGCTGCAATGCTGTGCCGGGAATCTGTATCTCCGGCTTTTCTCGCTCTGCCCGCACCGGTCGGCAGGGCGTTTTCTGTCTGTGCGCCGTGTCCGCCTCGCGGATATTCACAAAAAGTTTATCGCTGCGGCATTGCGGCTGTCCGCTCTTCTGTATATAATAAATGCAGAGCACATTCCTGTGTCACCCCTCACGATTACCGAACGATTTAGGGCAATACCGCATAATTAGACAAGAGCGATTTGCGAGCAAATTTTGTGCTCTGATAAGGCGCGGTTTTGCAGCAATACTTTCGTATTGCAAGAAATCGCAACGCAATCAGGGTGAAAAATTTCGGCAAAGCGCCGCAGCTTTAATTGTGCGGTGTTGCCTTAGATAAAGGAGTACCCGTATGTCAACCAACAACCTGTCCTCTCCCGCCTCCGGCCGTTTTTCACTCAGCGCCGCGGCACTTCACATTCTCGCCATGGTGCTGATGCTGATGGATCATCTCTGGGCGACCCTCCTGCCTGCGCAGGACTGGCTGACGTGTGCCGGACGGCTGGCCTTTCCCATCTTCGCATTCATGGCGGTGGAAGGATATTTTCACACCCACAGCTTCCGAAAATACGCCCTGCGGCTTGCGCTGTTTGCCGTGCTCTCCGAAGTACCGTTCGACCTGATGTACGGCGGAACCTGGTTCTATCCGGTGCACCAGAACGTGATCTGGACGCTGCTGCTCGGTCTTCTGGGCATTCATCTGATGGAAACCGTGCGCAAAAAGCAGAAAACATGGCTGTATCTGCTCACCGCCCTGCTTGTTGTGCTGATCGGCACAGTGCTGGGCACCCTGAGCATGGTGGACTACTACGGCACCGGCGTGCTGACGATTTTTATCTTCTACTTCTTCCGCGGACGGAAGTGGTGGTGTCTGGCAGGGCAGCTCCTCGCCCTCTACTGGGTCAATGTGCAGCTGCTGGGCGGTCTGCTGTATCCCGTCCATATATTCGGCATGGAATTTGAGATCTGTCAGCAAGGGCTTGCACTTCTGGCGCTCATCCCCATCTGGCTGTACCGCGGACGGCAGGGTTATCACAGCAAGTCGTTCCAGTATGCCTGCTATGCCTTTTATCCCGTACATATGCTGATCCTTGTGCTGATCCTGCAATATCTGACCCGCTGACGGCCATATCGGCATCTGCAAACATCTATAAGGCAACACCGCACAATTAAAGCTGTGGCGCTTTGCGGAAATTTCGTGCCCTGACTTTGGCTTCGGTTCCTTGCGCGAGTTCCGTCCGCGCTGCCGAAGTTTCACGGTAATACGTCAAGTATTACCGCAAAACCGCGCCTCGTCAGTGCGCAAAATTTACTCGCAAATCGCTCTTGTCCAATTATGCGGTATTGCCTTAAAACTTTTTATTTATCAAATGCGTGTTCTGTTATATAATGAATACAACATTATGCATTTTCTGTTTTACGAAGGAAAGTGTGCAGGACAGGTCGGCTGCTGTATGCGGTGCAGATCGACCGACTGCAAGAGAGAGCGCTTTCCTCACGATAACACTGAAAATTTTCGGTAAGAGAGAAAGGAAAAACTATATGAACTGGAACATTATTACAGATTCAAGCTGTGATCTGCTCCCTTCCACCAGTCCGGACGGAAGGATCCAGCTGGCCAGTGTGCCGTTTACCATCCGCATCGGGGAGCGGGATTTTGTCGATGACGAGCATCTGGATACGATGGAAATGCTCTCCGCCATGGAGCAGGAGCACTCGGCCGGCCACACCTCCTGCCCCACGCCGGACGCATGGCTGGCACAGTTTGAACAGGCGGACTGCGCGATCGCGATCACCATTTCCTCGCAGCTGTCCGGCAGCATGAACAGCGCTCTTGCGGCAAGAGATATGGCGCTGGAGAAAAACCCGGATAAAAAGATCGTCATTCTGGACTCCTTATCCACCGGACCGGAGGTTCTGCTCTGCGTAAAGGAGATCGAGCGCCTGATTCGTCAGGGCCTTTCCTTTGACGATATTGCGGCGCACGCCAGAGGTTTTCTGCAGAAAACCAAAATCCTCTTTGCGCTCTCCTCGTTTGACAACCTGATCAAGAACGGACGCATCCACCGTCTGACAGGTATGCTCGCCAAGGCTCTCGGCATCTGGGGCATCGGCAGCGGCAGCGATGAGGGAAAGATCGCCTTTGAAAGCAAGGCGCGCGGTGCGAAAAAGGTCGTACAGACGCTGGTCAGCACCATGAAGGAGCACGGATTCATCGGCGGAAATGTTGCGATCAGCCATTGTGATAATCTCGCACTGGCTCAGACGCTGAAAAACAGCATTCTGGATATCTGGGAAAATACCAGCATCGAGATTCTGCCGACCCGCGGGCTCTGCAGCTACTACGCCGAGCGCGGCGGATTGATTGTCAGCTACTGATTTCAACAAACAAAGGGCGAAACCGCATGGTTTCGCCCTTTTTCTGTTCGGTTGATTGTTTTCCGCTCACAGCACCTGCATATCCGCCGCACTGCACGCCGCAAGGAACTTCGGAGGCAGCTCAGCGAGCAGATCCTCTCACGGCCCACCATGGCCAGCCATGCCTTGAGCGACTCGGCCTTCTTGGACGGCACGGATTCGATAATGTGTAAAAACCAGTTTCTTTCTATTATGCCTTTGCATATTCTCATCGTCAGCACATCATTTTCTATCATTATGTATTAACTCCATCCATTTCTTTTCGTTTATTGTATCTGTTCTTGCATTGATTTCCAGTATTCAAATCGGTAGAAAGCAGTACGAACTCAGCAAATGGCAGGCAGAGGCGCAGAACAAGGTGGAGCTGTATTTGCTGACGCAGCCGATTACGCTGAAAAGTGCCGACGGTATACAGCCAGATCAAAGTGTGCCTGCAATTTATATCCGAAATGTGGGCGGCAATGTGATTTATCTGGAACGGTATCTCTTTAACGGCAGAGAGTACCCATTGGGAAAAGAGGTTTTGCCGCCGATGTCTGTATGCGAGGGCTACCGCTATATTTATTTGCCGACAGATGGAACGACCCATGTTTCGCTGCAAATATATTTCGAGGACTGGCAGAAAAAACAGTGGACGACAAAGGGGTTTGCGGATTGGGAAGACGGTATTTGGAAGATTACATATCAGCTGTGCGTCCGCTGTGCAGAGCAGCTGCTAACGCGAAAGAAACAGATCTGCAAACCATAATTTTCATGAATAGGAACACATTGTGCATACGGTTTTTCTACATGAATTGCACGGTTTCAGTAAATACTACCACTATCGCAGCAGAAATACCGAAAATGGGAGGCGGAATTGCTATGAAAGCAACCGGAATCGTGCGCCGGATCGACGATTAAGTTATAATAGGAGCAAGGTCAGAAAGCCTTGAAAACACTGGTGTTTCGCTGATTTTGTCCGATTTCGCAAGCATTCAGAGCGCAAGCTGTTTGACCGCGGTGAGCTGCAACCGCAATCTCGGAAGGAGGTCGCAGCAAATAACAAAATACGCAACGGGATAGCCCCGGTACTGTACCACGCATGAGTGGAACAATACCTGGGCTATTTTTTATCACAACGGAGGTAACACTTATGATTCCAAATCCACTTCTGGCGTTTGACGCCTTGATGCAGGAAACGCCCTATTCGCATTTTGATAGCGGCTGCGAGGGCATCACGCCGGAATGCCGTACCTGTCGTTTTCATCGTCCGCACTGGAAGTATCAATCCTGTGTCTTTCAGTTCTGCCCATATTCTCCGATTGCGGTTTCCACACGCAAGGAAAAGCTGGGGCGGTGATACCAAATGTCAATCGTGCGATCCCAAAAAACAGAAGGTTTCACAGTCATGTCCAACAGCCACCTGAAAGACCGATCCATTTCGCTCAAGGCAAAGGGACTTCTATCGCTGATTTTGAGTCTTCCGGACGGCTGGGTCTACACAATCAAGGGGCTTGCAACACTCAGTTCCGATGGACTGGATTCCACCAGAGCGGCGCTCAAAAACCTTGAAGATCACGGCTACGTTGTTAGGCGGCAGCTTTATGACAAGAGAGGTCGATTTGCAAAATGTGAGTACACAGTTTATGAGCGTCCGCAGCGGTCTTCTCCACCAACGGGTTCACCGTTATCGGAAAAGCCGACAACGGACAATCCGTCACCGTGGAATGCGTCAACGGTAAAGCCCACGCTATTAAATACGAATGAAGAAATTACAGAAGAATCAAATACGGACTCTATGAACTATCCATCTATCAATCTTGATAGGATGGATGGGACGGATGAGCGAAGCGAATATGAGGAGCTGATTAAAGAGAACATCGGCTTCGACTACCTGATCCGGAATTATCACTATGACCGTGACCGACTTCAAGAAATTGTAGACATTATCTTGGATGTGGTTTGCTCCTGCGCAGAGACAATTCGCATCAACGGCGAAGATATTCCCGTGGCTGTGATTAAATCCCGGTATCTCAAATTGAATGACAGCCACATTGAGTATGTGATTGACTCAATGGCAAAGAACCCATCTGACATTCGGAACATCAGAGCCTATCTCCTGACGGCGCTCTACAATGCGCCTGTTACGATAGACAATTACTACTCCGCGCTGGTCAACCATGATCTCTACGGGCAGGACAAGTCTTCCCAATAATCACATAAATACGATTGCAGCATAAGAAGCTGTTTGAGCAATGCTCGGAAAGGAAAAACATGAGAAGTGCAAAAGAAACGGGTTGCTTCCCGTATGGCAGCGGTCAGGTCTGCTACATGGAGGTCTCGCCTGACGGAGCCGTTACCCAGTTATCCACGGTTGGTGAAAAACGTTCTGCCTACATAAACGCACAGGCTGGCATCAGCAAAATCTTTGCAGTGTGGCCGGGACGTTGGCGCAGCGATCTCTTCATCATTGACGATCTGGACGCTTTTTCCGAAAAGCAAAGTCTGTTCGGAAAATACAGATAACTCGGCGGAAAGGAGGATGGCTCGAATGAAAATCTTCTGTCTCAAGGGTGTGCCGCCTTAGCTGAGGCAGCATCCCCTCAATTATCTCAAGGAAAGGAGGTATCACTGCAATGCAGGATGAAGTCAACACCAAAGTTGTTGCAATCATGATCAAGGGCGGCAAAATCTCCGCCGAGGTGCTGAAAAAGGCACTGGACAAGTTCGTGCAGGAGATCGAGAAGGCGCAGAAGCAGATGCAGCATCCCAAAACCTATCGCGGCAAGCAGTCCATCAAGCATCTGATGAGTCAGAACGCCGCCATCTCCAACATCGAAGTGACGGACGGCAACATCAAGTCCTTTGAGCGGACTGCCAGCAAATACGGTCTGGACTTTGCACTCAAGAAGGACGTTTCTGTTGAGCCGCCCAGCTATCTTGTCTTCTTCAAGGGACGGGACGTTGATGTAATGACCGCCGCCTTCAAGGAGTTCTCCGCCAAGACGGTCAAGCAGAAGGAACAGCCGTCTATCCGGCACAAGCTGGATCAGGAGAAAGCTCAGAGTAAGGCGCAGCACAAAGAGAAAGTCAAGGTCAAGACCAAGGATCGGGGTGTCGAGCTGTGAACAAACCCGATATGAAGAAGCTCATTCTTCTGAACCTTCCGTATGTCTTCGCCTTCTACTTTGCGGATAAGATTGCCGCCGTATTTCGTCTCGCTCCCGGCGCAGAGTTCATCGACAAGCTGACAAACGGCTTTGCCATGTTCGGCACTGCCTTTGCAAATCCGCTTCCCAGCTTTCATCCCGTTGATCTGCTCGTCGGTCTGGTTGCCGGTGCGCTGCTCAAGCTGGCGGTCTATGTCAAGGGCAAGAACCGCAAGAAGTTCCGGCAGGGTGAAGAATACGGATCTGCACGATGGGGTAAGCCGGAGGACATCAAGCCGTACATGGACCCGGAGTTCTCGAACAACGTCATTCTGACGCAGACGGAGTTCCTGACCATGAACAGCCGTCCAAAGCAGCCGAAATACGCCCGCAACAAGAACATCCTTGTCATCGGCGGTTCCGGCTCAGGCAAGACGCGCTTTTTTGTAAAACCAAATCTGATGCAGATGCACAGTTCATACGTTGTCACCGACCCAAAGGGTACGGTGCTGGTGGAGTGCGGCAAAATGCTTGAAAAGGGCGGCTATGTCATCAAGTCGCTGAACACCATCAATTTCCGGAAATCCATGCACTACAACCCTTTTAGCTACATCCGCAGCGAGAAGGACATCCTCAAGCTGGTCAATACGATCATCGTCAACACGAAGGGAGATGGCGATAAGTCCGGCGAAGATTTTTGGGTGAAGGCGGAGAAGCTGTACTATACAGCCCTCATCGGTTACATCTGGTATGAGGCACCCGACCACGAGAAAAACTTTACCACCCTGCTCGAAATGATCAATGCCTCGGAAGCCAGAGAGGACGATGAGACCTTCAAGAACCCTGTGGATGTCATGTTCGACGAGCTGGAAGCCCGCGACCCTGACCACTTTGCGGTCAAGCAATACCGCAAGTACAAGCTGGCGGCTGGCAAAACCGCCAAGTCGATTTTGATTTCCTGCGGTGCAAGGCTTGCGCCCTTCGACATTGCAGAGCTGCGGGAGCTGATGAGCTACGACGAGATGGAGCTGGACACCATCGGAGACCGGAAGACGGCGCTGTTCGTCATCATTTCCGATACCGATGATACATTCAATTTTGTCGTGGCAATCATGTATTCCCAGCTCTTCAACCTTTTGTGCGACAAAGCAGATGACGTTTACAACGGACGACTTCCCGTCCATGTGCGATGTCTGCTGGATGAATTTGCGAACATCGGTCAAATCCCGAAGTTTGATAAGCTCATCGCAACCATCCGTAGCCGGGAAATTTCGGCGTCAATCATCTTACAGTCCCAGTCTCAGCTCAAGACCATCTACAAGGACGCGGCTGACACCATCACGGGCAACTGTGACTGCACACTTTTCCTCGGTGGAAAAGAAAAATCTACCCTCAAGGAAATCAGCGAGGTGCTGGGCAAGGAGACAATCGACCTTTACAACACCTCAGAAACCCGTTCCAACAACAACTCCTATGGCTTGAACTATCAGAAAACCGGCAAGGAACTGATGTCTCAGGATGAGATCGCCGTCATGGACGGAGCTAAGTGTATTTTGCAGCTTCGAGGCGTGAGACCTTTTCTCAGTAACAAATACGACATTACGAAGCATCCAAAGTACCGGCAGCTCTCCGACTATAACAAGCGGAACGCCTTTGACATCGAGAAGTACCGGCAGCACAAACTGGTAGTCAAGCCCGATGACACATTCGACCTCTATGATATGGGCGAGGTCGAAGCGGATTAAAGCCCCGTCGCTGCACTGCGCAGTGGGTAAAGCCTGATGGCTCATCCCAAAGCAGAACAGCGACGGGGCTTCTTTTTTTATGCCCATTTTCAAAAATACACACTCAACTTTCATCGATTCAAGGAGGAAAATCTATGGCTTTCATCAATCAGGCTGTCACGGTTCTTCAGACGCTCGTTATCGCCCTCGGCGCAGGTCTCGCAGTGTGGGGTGTTGTCAACCTCATGGAAGGCTACGGCAACGACAACCCCGGCGCTAAGTCTCAGGGCATCAAGCAGCTCATGGCTGGCGGCGGTGTGGTGCTGATCGGCACGACCCTCATCCCTCTGCTCTCCGGTCTGTTCGGTTAATCCGGCAGCCGCGCAGAAGCAACCATCGGGGCGGGTGCGGAAAAGGCACTTGCCCCTCACAATTCACCAACGATTTAAGGAGGAAATTCAAGTATGGCATTTATCAATCAGGCAGTTACGGTTCTCCAGACGCTTGTTATCGCCCTCGGCGCAGGTCTTGCGGTGTGGGGTGTTGTCAACCTCATGGAAGGCTACGGCAACGACAACCCCGGCGCTAAGTCTCAGGGCATCAAGCAGCTCATGGCTGGCGGCGGTGTGGTGCTGATCGGCACGACCCTTATCCCCCTGCTCTCCGGTTTGTTCGGCTAATCCACGGCAAGCCCAGCTTAACCGAAGGGTGGTGAAATATTGGGCAGCATTTTAGAAAAGATCGAACAGGCTCTCAAGGATATGCTGATCGGATGGATCGAGAGCAACCTGACCAATATGTTCACCGATGTCAACGAGAAGGTAGGAACGATTGCCGCCGAGGTCGGTCAAACTCCGTCCGGCTGGAACGGCGGCGTGTACCAGATGATCCGGGGACTATCCGAAAACGTGATAGTCCCCATCGCTGGTATCATCATCACCTTTGTTTTGTGCTACGAGCTGATTTCCATGATCACCGAGAAAAACAACCTTCACGACATGGACACTTGGATGTTCTTCAAGTGGTTTTTCAAGGCGGCTGTGGCGATCTATCTCGTGACGCACACCTTTGACATCGTGATGGCAGTATTCGACATCGGGCAGAACGTAGTTTCCGGTGCAGCAGGAGTAATCCACGGCAACACGAGCATTGACATTGACGCGACGATTGCGCAGATGCGTACCGGCATGGAGAACATGGGCGTCGGAGAACTGCTCGGACTGTCGATAGAAACGCTTCTGATCAGCTTATGCCTCAAAATCATGGCGATCCTCATTACGGTCATTCTCTACGGGCGCATGATTGAGATTTACTGCACCGTGAGTATTGCGCCTATTCCCATCGCAACCATGAGCAACCGCGAATGGGGCAGCATCGGCACGAACTATCTGAAAGGCTTGTTCGCTCTGGCATTTCAGGGCTTTCTCATCATGGTCTGCGTCGGCATCTATGCGGTGCTGATCAACGGCATGATCATCGCAGACAACATTCATTCGGCTCTGTTCTCTGTGGCAGCGTACACGGTTATTTTGTGCTTCTCGCTGTTCAAGACCGGAAGCCTCGCAAAATCCATTTTCCATGCGCACTAAGGAGGTCGGCAGCATGAAGAAGTACAGCATCATCTATGCCGATCCCCCTTGGGCGTATCGGACTTACTCCAAGAAAGGACAGGGGCGGTCGGCAGAAAGTCACTACCCAACAATGTGCATTGAGGACATCAAGGCGCTTCCGGTCGGTGAGCTTGCCGCGAAGGACTGCGCCCTGTTTCTCTGGATCACATTCCCGTGCCTCTGTGAAGCACTCGAAGTGCTGACGGCATGGGGCTTTTCTTATAAGACTGTGGCTTTTGTATGGGTGAAGCAAAACCGCAGGAACGACGATCTCTTTACCGGCATGGGCTACTGGACAAGGGCGAATGCGGAAATCTGCATCCTTGCCACAAAGGGACATCCGAAGCGCGTTGACGCCGGTGTGCGTCAGGTCATCCTCAGCCACATCGAAGAGCATTCCAAAAAGCCGGATGAAGCGCGGGAGCGCATTGTCCGGCTCATGGGAGACCTTCCCCGCGTAGAGCTTTTTGCCCGTCAGTCTCCCGAAGGCTGGGACGTTTGGGGCAACGAGGTCGAATGCACGGCTCATCTTCCTATGGAGGAAACACCATGCTGCGGCTAAAACCCATCTCTCTTCGTGACGCCAACGAGTATGTCCGGAAGCATCACCGGCATCACAAGCCGGTTGCCGGTCACAAGTTTTCCATCGGCTGTGAAGCAGACGGTGAGCTGGTCGGTGTAATCATCGCCGGGCGTCCCGTCAGCCGGTATCTGGATGACGGCTTCACATTGGAAGTTACAAGGCTATGCACCAACGGAGAAAAGAACGCTTGCAGCTTTCTCTACGGTGCGGCAGCAAGAGCTGCTGCGGCTATGGGCTATAAGCGCATCATCACCTACACGCTGGAAAGCGAAAACGGTGCAAGCCTTCGGGCTTCCGGCTGGATTTGTCAAGGCAAAGCGGGTGGGCTTCACTGGACGGGCAAGCGTCAACCGAAGGAGGATCAATATCCCGCACAAATGAAGCTGCGCTATGAAAAGCAGCTTAGAAAGGAGGAAACAGTCAATGGCATTTGTTCCGGTCCCGAAGGATCTTAACCGCGTCAAAACGAAGGTCATGTTCAACTTGACCAAGCGGCAGCTCATTTGTTTTTCCATCGCTGCGGCGGTCGGCGTCCCGATCTTCTTTCTGGCGAAGGCGCATCTCGACTTGTCTACGGCGGCAATGCTGATGGTGGTGATCATGCTCCCGTTCATCTTCTTCGCGCTTTACGAGAAGGACGGACAGCCCGCCGAAAAATATCTGTACCACATCGTACAGTCCATGTTTATCCGGGACAAGGTGCGTCCCTATCGCACAAACAATCTCTATGCTGAAATTCAGCAGAAAATCAAAGAACAGGAGGAATTGCAGCTTGAACAACAGCACAGCAAAGGCAAAGCCTAAGATGACGGTCAAAAACGGCGTCATTTACGGCGATGCCCTTTCCGCTCAGGAAAAGAAGCGGATCGTCATGCAGAAGAAAAAGGACAGGAAGGCAAAGAAAGTCCGCAAGTCCGCCCAGCAGACCATTCCCTATGTGGAGATGTGCCGCGACGGTATCTGCAAGGTGAATAACCGGCTCTATACCAAGTCCATCGCCTTTGAGGACATCAACTACCAGCTTGCGCAGAACGAGGACAAAACTGCCATCTTTGAGAACTGGTGCGACTTTCTGAACTACTTCGACAGCTCGATCTTCGTCCAGCTCTCCTTCATCAATCAGAAGGCAAGCCTGAATGAGTTTCGCAAGCGCATCAACATTCCGGCACAGGAGGACGCCTTCAACGACATCCGCTCCGAGTATTCCGGTATGCTGCAAAGCCAGCTTACCAAGGGCAACAACGGGCTGGTCAAGAAGAAGTACATCACCTTCGGCATTGAGGCAGACTCCCTCCGCACGGCAAAGCCGAAGCTCGAACGCATTGAAACCGACATTCTCAACAACTTCAAAACCCTTGGTGTGAGAACCGAGCCGCTGTCCGGCTATGAGCGGCTGAAAGTGCTTCATGATGTATTCAACATGGACACCAATGAGCCGTTCCGCTTTTCCTTTGACATGGTAGCCCGAACAGGACTCAGCACGAAGGACTTCATCGCGCCCACTTCCTTTGACTTCCGTGAAGGCAAGTGCTTCAAGATGGGCAGAACCATCGGCGCGGTGAGCTTTCTGCAAATCCTCGCGCCGGAACTCAATGACCGTATGCTTGCCGACTTCCTTGAGATGGACAGCAACATCACGGTCAATTTTCATATCCGGACGATTGACCAGGCGAAGGCAATCAAGAGCATCAAGTCGAAGATCACCGACCTCGACAAGATGAAGATTGAAGAGCAGAAAAAGGCAGTCCGCTCCGGCTACGATATGGACATCATCCCATCCGATCTTGCCACCTTCGGCGGTGAGGCAAAGCGTCTGTTGCAGGATCTCCAGACCCGCAATGAGAGACTGTTCCTCGTGACCATCCTCATCATGAATACGGCAACCAACCGCCAGAAGCTCGAAAACGCGGTGTTCCAGACCGCCGCCATTGCCCAAAAGTATAACTGTGCGCTCAAGCGTCTTGACTTCCAGCAGGAGGAAGGGCTGATGTCCTCTTTGCCTATCGGCGTCAATCAGGTGGAGATCGAACGCGGACTGACCACTTCCAGCACGGCGGTTTTCGTGCCGTTCACCACACAGGAGCTTTTTCAGGGCGGTGAAGCTCTCTACTACGGGCTGAACGCGCTGTCCAACAACATGATCATGGTAGACCGCAAGCAGCTCAAGAACCCCAACGGGCTGATCTTGGGTACACCCGGTTCCGGTAAGTCCTTCTCCGCCAAGCGCGAAATGACGAACGCCTTCCTCATCACGGAGGATGACATCATCGTCTGCGACCCCGAAGCCGAGTATTTTCCCCTCGTGCAGAAGCTCGGTGGTCAGGTCATCCGCATTTCGCCGGTCAGCACGGATTACATCAATCCTCTGGACATCAACACGAACTACTCCGAAGAGGAAAACCCGCTGACGCTGAAATCCGACTTCATCCTCTCCATGTGTGAGCTGATTGTCGGCGGCAAGGACGGCTTGCAGCCGGTTGAGAAGACCATCATTGACCGCAGCGTCCGAATGGTCTATCAGGAGTTTCTTGCAGACCCCAAGCCGGAGAAAATGCCGATCCTCGAAGACCTCTACAACATTCTGAGAAATCAGAAGGAGCCGGAGGCACAGCGCATCGCAACCGCCCTTGAAATCTATGTTCACGGCTCGCTGAACGTCTTCAATCACAGAACGAATGTGGATGTCAACAACCGCTTCGTCTGCTATGACATCAAGGAACTGGGCAAGCAGCTTAAAAAGCTCGGAATGCTCATTGTGCAGGATCAGGTGTGGAACCGCGTGACCATTAACCGCGCCCAGCATAAGGCAACGCGCTATTACATGGACGAGTTCCACCTTTTGCTGAAAGAGGAACAGACCGCCGCGTACAGCGTGGAAATCTGGAAGCGTTTCAGAAAATGGGGAGGCATCCCGACCGGAATCACGCAGAACGTCAAGGATCTTCTTGCCTCCCGCGAGGTGGAGAACATTTTTGAAAACTCGGATTTTGTCTACCTTCTGAATCAGGCATCCGGCGACCGGCAGATTCTCTCGAAGGCGCTGAACATCTCGCCCAGCCAGCAGAACTACATCACCAACTCCAACGCCGGTGAGGGGCTGATCTTCTACGGCTCGACCATCGTTCCCTTCAAGGACGATTTCCCGAAGGACACCCAGCTCTACCGCATCATGACCACCCGTTTAGAAGAAACCGTACAGAACTGATAGGAGGATTTTTGAATATGACCAACAAGATGATTACCATTCCCTATGCGGACGCTATCGAATACGGAGAGAACACCTCCGCGCTGTTTAAGGCTCTGTGGGAGCTGACCGATCTGATCCGACTGGAAAGCGACCTCAAGAAGCATCACCGCGCCTACCTCCATGTGAGGGAGGACATCGACGAAAAGGTCAAGGAAGCGCGTCAGATTATGACCAAAGTAGCCGTGGATATGATCGGCTTTTACTTCAATGTTGATGTTTCTGAGTGCAGCAACAACGATGAGAATACCCCTTTCGCTGACGCGGGTGAAGATGAAACCGTTTCTATCCCCAAGGGCGAGTATGAGCTGATGATCGACGATCTGCTCACCATGTCCGAAATCATCCTGTGCGTTGCGGATATGCGCACGCAGGATGTGAAGGCATTCCGTGAGTTCGGCAAGTACGTCCCCGCCTTTGCCGCCTTTGAGAAGAACCGGCTGAGCCTCTATCGTGAGGCGGCGAAGGAAGCTGAGGAAATCTTCGACCGTTGGGCAGACGAGATTGACAATCTCGACGAGGACTTCACGGAAGATGAGGATTACGAGCCGGACGAGTATTACTCCGACTGATGCCCATTGAAATGTTGTCGGGTTTCACAGCCAACATTTCAATGGAAACACAAATCCAACAGAACAGGAGGTACACCACCATACAACTTGACATCATTCATACCGGCGATTGCCTTGAAATCCTGAAAACTCTGCCCGAAGACAGCGTTCATTGCTGTGTGACGTCCCCTCCGTATTACGCGCTCCGCGATTACGGCATGGATGCTCAGATCGGCAGAGAGACAACGCCGAAGGAATATATCTCGCGCCTGACGGAAGTGTTTACCGAAGTCAGGCGCGTTTTGCGTCCGGAAGGAACGCTCTGGCTGAACATTTCGGACACCTACGCCGGAAAGGGCAATCAGGGTGATTTTATTGATCCGAAGAACCCCAACGGCAGAAACGGACAGGCTGTGGCTCTCAACAACAAGGTTGAGGGCTGCAAGCCGAAGGACATGATCGGCATTCCGTGGATGCTTGCTTTTGCCCTCCGCGATACCGGCTGGTATCTGCGCAACGACATCATCTGGATGAAGGATAACCCCATGCCGGAGAGCGTGAAAGACCGATGCGCCCGCTGCTATGAGCATATTTTCCTGTTCTCCAAGTCCAAGAAGTATTTCTTTGACTACAAGGCAATCTCCGAGCCGATTGCTCCCGCAACGGCGGAACGCCTCAAGCGCGGCATGAAGGGCGGCAACAAATACGGAAAGCCCGTTCCCGGTCAGCCTCAGCCGCAGACCATCAACCGTCCGCGTGAGCATGGCGAGATCAAGGACGCAGACATCAATCCGCTCCGCAACAAACGCGATGTCTGGAAGATCAACACCGTCCCCTTCAAGGGCGGTCACTACGCTGCCTACCCTCCGAAGCTGGTTGAGACCTGTCTTCTCGCCGGTTGTCCCGAAGGCGGCATTGTGCTTGACCCTTTCATGGGGAGCGGTACAACCGGCATGGTTGCCTCGCAGATGGGGCGGCATTTCGTGGGCGTGGAGCTGAATCCTGAATACACCGAGCTTGCCTACAAGCGGATTGGAGGTGAAATCTGATGTCCAAGGATCCGGAACTCAAAGCCCGCGACAAGGTAGTCGTGCGGATGACGCGGGAGGGCGCGGTTGAGGAAAACCTGACGGCTGGCACCGAGCAGAGAGTGTCAAAGCGGCAGGAATATGCGGAGCTGGTCAAGCCGGTTGAGACAGCCGCACCTTCCGAAGCCCTTTCTGCGGAGGAACAGAAAAAGGTGCAGATGCGCCGTCAGCAGCGTCAGTTTCAGGTGGAACACGCCGAGGATAACGACACACAGCCGCTCTCGGAAACGTCCGTCACAGAAGAGAAAAGGGCAGAAAATCCACCCCAGAATGTACCTGAACCGCTGCCTTCGGAAACGCCGTTCAAGCCTCCAACTTTTGAGCAGCACGGCGTTTCTTCTCATACCGGCACGGTGATTGCCGAAACGGTTGTCACACACAAGCTGCGCAAGACCTCGGCAGTGGAGGCAGTGGATGCGGATGCCGTTCTCTCCCAAGCGGCAGAGACTTCCTCCGCAAAGCCGGTCTCGGACGATGCCGTCCCGCCCACGAAGCGGATGCAGAAGCTCGAAAGGAAGTCCGAGAAGGCGCATGAACGTCTGGATGCCGCCCGTGAAAAGCTGCCCACGCACAAGGTTCTCAAGAAAGAGCGCGTCTTTGATGAAGAGACCGGAAAGGGCAAAACCCGCCTTCATTTTGAGGATGAGCTGAAAAAGCCCAAGAGCAAAAGCAAGCTGCAATTCGAGGCAGACAAAACCGTCCGCAAGGTCGGTGACACCCTCGCTTCCGGCATTCACGGCAAAATCCATGAGGTCGAGCAGGAAAACTCGGCGGTTGAGGCGGCGCATAAAACGGAGATCGCCGCTGAGACTGCCGCTCGGCATTTCCGTCATCATCGGGAAAGCAGCGTCAACAAGCCCTACGAGAAGGTCTCCAAGCTGGAACACAAGGCGGATGCTGCTGATGCGAAGCTCCAATATGAAAGAAATCAGCAGGTGCATCCTGAGATGAAGAAGCAGAACATGAACAAGCACTACCAGAAGCAGAACATCAAGAAGGAATATGCCGCTGCACGGAATGCCGGTTCCCAGACTGCCGGGACTGCCACAAAAAGCACCGGCAAGAAGCTCGGCGAAAAGGTGTCCGACAAGCTCAAGGAGTTCTTTGAGAACAACAGGAAGGTCTTTATCTGGATCGGCGTCGGAATTGCCCTTCTCGTGTTGCTCGGTGCCGGAATCAGCTCGTGTTCGATGCTCACCTCTACCGGCTCGTCGGTTATCGCTTCCTCCTATCTCAGCGAGGATGATGCGATGCTGGGCGCGGAGGCGCAGTATTGCCAAATGGAGCAAGAGCTGCAACGCTATCTCGACACCTACGAAAGCACTCACAGCTACGATGAATACCACTTCGATCTGGACGATATTGAGCATGACCCCTATGTGCTGATCTCCATTCTCTCGGCTCTCCACGAGGGCGAGTTTACGCTGGATGAGGTGCAGGGTACGCTCCAAATGCTGTTTGAAAAGCAGTATATCCTCACAGAAGAGGTCATCGTCGAAACCAGATACCGCACGGAGACCGACACATGGACGGATGCAGACGGCAATACGCACACGGAAACCTACCGCGTCCCGTATGACTACTACATCTGCAACGTGAAGCTCGAAAACTTCAATCTCTCCCATGTCCCGGTCTACATCATGTCTCAGGAACAACTTTCCATGTACGCAACGTATATGTCGGTGTTGGGCAACCGTGAGGATCTGTTCGGTGACTCCCCCTATGTGGACAAGTACATCACAAATCCTCCCGCCGACTACGATGTCAACCCGGAATACCTGAACGACGAGAAGTTTGCAACGCTGATTACCGAGGCGGAAAAGTATCTCGGCTATCCGTATGTGTGGGGCGGCTCCAATCCCGACACATCCTTTGACTGCTCCGGCTTTGTCAGCTACGTTCTCACGAACAGCGGTCTTGTGAATACCGGTCGGCTGGGCGCACAAGGGCTTTACAACGTCTGTACGCCGGTCTCAAAGGCGAATGCACAGCCCGGTGATCTCATCTTCTTTGTCGGGACGTATGACACCCCCGGCGTGTCTCACGTCGGCATTTATGTTGGTGATGGGGTCATGATCCACTGCGGCGATCCCATTCAGTACACATCCATCAACTCTTCCTATTGGCAGCAGCATTTCTACGCCTTCGGAAGACCCGCCTATTAAAAGAAAGGAGTTATTTCATGAATCCCAAGTATCAGAAAGTCCTCTCCGACATTGAGAAGGCTGAAAAGAAGAAATCCGAAATCGAAGGTCAGCTCAAGGAGCTGTACGACAAGAAGACAGAGCTGGAAAACCTTGAAATCATCAATACCGTGCGCTCTATGGTGATGGACAAGGATCAGATCATGGTGTTCCTGTCTTCCATGAAGGGCGGCACCAAGCCCGCTGAAAATACGGAGGTAATCGACAATGCGTAAGAAGTTTCGTTTTCTGACCGTCCTTGCGGTCTGCGTCATGGTTCTGTCTTGCTTCTCGGTCACGGCGTTTGCCTACGCCGATGATACCGAACAGAACCTTCCCGTCACGGAGGCAACTCAGCCCGAACAGCAGCCCGCAGTCGCTCCCACGCCGGAAAAGCCGAAGGGTGAGCAGATTGACGATGAGGGCAACGCCTACACCCGCGACTTGCTCTATGACAAGGCAACCAACAAGCAGTTCATCACAGTCCAGACGAAGAACGGCAATACCTTTTTCGTTGTCATCGACTACGATGCACCCATCAATGAGGACGAGGAACAGTATCAGACGTACTTCCTCAACATGGTCGATGAGAGCGACCTGCTTGCGCTGCTGGATGATGATACTGCGCCGGCTCTGACTACCTGTAATTGCAAAGAGAAATGCGCTGCCGGTCAGGTCAACACCGACTGCCCGGTCTGCAAGACCAACATGAGCGAATGCACCGGCACAGCCCCCGTTACACCTGAGCCGGATAAGGATGCGGAAACCGATGCTCCCGCCCCTAAACCCGAAAAGAAATCCAACATCGGCATGATCCTCGTCATCTTCGTTCTTGCAGGTGCTGCGGGTGCAGCTTATTACTACATCAAGTTCGTCAAGGGCAGAAAGCCCAAGGATGAAGATATGGACTTCTTTGATGATGAAGGCTACGAGGAAGAGCCGTACATCAACGAGGATGATGAGCCGCAGATTGCGGAGGATGCTGAAACGGATGGTGATGAAGATTGATCTTAGTTATTGCTGAAAAGCCCAGCGTTGCCCAGTCCATCGCAAAGGTTCTGGGCGCAACGTCCCGAAAGGACGGCTATATGGAGGGCGGCAATTACATCGTTTCGTGGTGCTTCGGTCATCTGGTGGAGTTGGCAGACGCCAGCTCCTACGATGAGCGATATGCCAAGTGGCGGTATGACGATCTGCCCATTGTCCCGGAAAGCTGGATGTTTGAGGTCACGAAGGACAAAGCACAGCAGTTCAAGGTACTGTCCGCTCTCATGAAGGACAAGCGCGTCACCGAGCTGGTCTGTGCAACCGATGCAGGGCGTGAGGGCGAGCTGATCTTCCGGCTGGTCTACAACAAAGCCGGATGCACCAAGCCCTTCAAGCGTCTGTGGATCAGCTCGTTGGAGGACTCCGCCATCCGCGAAGGCTTCCAGCATCTCCGGGACGGCAAGGACTATGACCGTCTCTATGAAGCGGCACTCAGCCGCTCGAAGGCAGACTGGATTGTCGGTATCAACGGCACCCGCCTTTTCACCACGCTCTATCACAAGAAGCTGGTGGTCGGGCGCGTCCAGACGCCGACCCTTGCAATGCTGGTGGAGCGTGACGGGAAAATCTCCACCTTCCAGAAAGAAAAGTATTTCAATGTCCATGTCGGCAAGGGCGATCTGACTGCCGATCTGGAAAAGGTCAAAACCGAAGAGGAAGCAAAGAAGATTGCGGCGGCTTGCGAGAAAAAGCAAGCCGTCGTTTCTTCTCTCAAGCGGGAGACGAAAACCGTCAATCCTCCGAAGCTCTACGATCTGACCACCTTGCAGCGCGAGGCAAACCGATACTATGGCTTCACTGCCCAGCAGACGCTCGATCTCGTTCAGACGCTCTACGAAAAGAAGTTCCTGACCTATCCGCGCACGGACAGTCAGTTTATCACGGATGATATGGAGGACACTGCCCGTAAGGTCATTTCCATCGTCTGCCGCCAGCTTCCGCTTTTCTCCGGCGTTTCGACTACTCCGGACATTTCCCGCGTGACCGACAACAGCAAGGTCACGGATCACCACGCCATTCTCCCGACCGTCCAGCTTGAAAAGCAGGATGTTTCCGCTCTCCCTCAGTCAGAGCAGAAAATCCTCACTCTTGTCGGGATGCGCCTTCTGTGTGCGACAGGCGAGAAGCACACCTACGCGGAAACGCAAATCACGCTCTCCTGCGAGGGCTACGAGTTCAAAACCAAGGGCAAGACCGTTGTTCAAAACGGCTGGAAAGCCATTGAAGAGCTGTTCAAGGCATCCCTCAAGACGAAGGAAAAGGATGATCCTATGAAGTCCCTGCCCGAAGTCCATGAAGGCGATGTTCTGGATAGTGTATCTGCCAGCGTCACGGAACACTTCACAACACCTCCGAAGCAGTACACGGAAGATACCCTCCTGTCTGCGATGGAGACTGCCGGAAACGATCAGTTTGACGATGACACCGAGAAGAAAGGTCTTGGCACTCCCGCAACCCGCGCCGGTATCATTGAAAAGCTGGTGAAATCCGGCTTTGCAGAGCGCAAGGGTAAATCCCTCATTCCTACGAAGGACGGCTGCAACCTTGTCTGCGTCCTGCCGGAACAGATCACGTCTCCCGCAATGACTGCGGAATGGGAAAACACGCTCAAGGAGATTGAGCGCGGCAATGCGGATGCAGACGCCTTCCTCAGCGGTATTGTCCGGATGACCGGGGATCTTGTAAAAGCCTATCCGTTTCTCTCCGATGCCGAAGCCCAACGTTTCGGCACGGGCAAGGAGGAAATCGGCAAGTGTCCCCGCTGCGGCTCTCTGGTCTATGTGGGCAAGGGCAACTTCTACTGCTCGAACAAGGACTGCTCCTTCTGCCTGTGGGAAGACAACAAGTTCTTTTCCAGTAAGAAAAAGAAGCTGACCAAGAGGATTGCAAAGGAGCTGCTGGACAAGGGCTGGTGCCGAGTGACCGGGCTTTACACGCCGAAGAAGCCTCAGCTCTACGATGCGGTGATCCGTCTGGATGACAGCGGCGGCAAATACGTCAGCTTCAAGATGGAGTTTGATCGATGACCCGCCCAAAGTATGTTGCTTCATGCAGCGGAGGCAAAGACAGCGTAGCGACGCTCCTGCTGGCTGCACAGCACAATGAGCCGCTTGACGAGGCGGTTTTCAGTGAGGTCATGTTCGACAAAAACACAAGCGGCGAAGTCCCGGAACACCGGGACTTCATTTATGACCGGCTCAAGCCCTTCTGCGAAAAGGAGCTGGGCATCAAGTTCACCATTCTCCATGCGGACAAGACCTACGATGAGGTGTTCCATCATGTCATCACCCGCGGACCGCACAAGGGCGAGGTTCGCGGTTTTGCGTGGGCCGGGATGTGCGCGGTCAATCGGGACTGCAAAATCCCGCCCGTCCGAAAGTACAATGCCGCGCTTTCTCCGGACACCGTGAGCTATGTCGGCATCGCGGAGGATGAACCCAAACGCCTTGCGCGTCTGGACGGCGTGAAGAAGGTCAGTCTGCTTGCCAAGTACGGCATGACCGAGGTTGACGCCTACAAGCTCTGTCAGGAACAAGGGCTGCTTTCCCCAATCTACACTCACTGCCGGAGAAACGGCTGCTGGTTCTGTCCCAACGCAAGCGACGAAGAGCTGTTGCACATGATTACAAAACACCCGGAGCTGTTTGACCGGCTGATTGAATGGGAGAAGGAGGATAACATCTTTCATCGTCGGCTGACACGCAGAGAAACCCCGTCTGAGGTAAAGGCTCGTTTATTGAGCAAATCCCAGACGGGGTTTTCTTCTCCCCGAAGCAAATACGAAATGGAGGTTTGAGATGGCTGAAAACAGAAATGCACAGCAAGTCCGCGAAATTACGGACAAGCTGGAACAGGGCATCAAGGAGCTTTTTGAATCCGAGCGGTTCAAGGAATACCTCCGCACGATGTCCAAGTTCTACAACTATTCCTTCAACAACACATTGCTCATTGCGATGCAGAAGCCAGAGGCAACCTATGTTGCCGGTTATACCTCGTGGCAGCGCAACTTTGACCGTCAGGTCATGAAGGGCGAAAAGGGCATCAAGATTCTCGCACCCGCGCCGTACAAGGCGCAGGAAGAGCGCGAGAAGATTGACCCTTTGACGCAGAAGCCGGTGATTGGCACAGACGGAAAGGCTGTCACGGAGACGGTCGAGGTTCTGCGTCCTGCCTTCAAGGTGGTGAGTGTCTTTGATGTTTCCCAGACGGACGGCAAGGAGCTTCCGGACATCATCGTCGATGAGCTGAAAGGCACCGTCGAAAACTACGAGGCGTTCTTAGACGCGCTCAGGCAGGAATCTCCCGTCCCTATTTCCTTTGAGGACATTCCGGGCGGTGCAAAGGGATTCTTCTCGCCGGTTGAAAGCCGCATTGCCATTCAGGAGGGCATGAGCGAAATCCAGACGGTCAAAACCGCCATTCACGAGATCGCCCACGCGAAGCTCCACGCCGTCAAGCCGGATGAGAAAGCCGCGCCAGAAGATAAGAAGGATCGGCACACCAAGGAGGTTGAAGCGGAAAGCGTTGCCTACACCGTCTGCCAACGGTACGGCATTGAAACCTCGGACTACTCCTTCGGTTACATCGCCGGTTGGTCATCCGGCAAGGAAACCAAGGAACTGAAAAGCTCTCTGGACACCATCCGCAAGACGGCGGCTGAGATGATCGAGGGCATTGACGCCAAGCTCAAGGTGCTGCTGGCAGAAAAAGCACAGTCCGCAGAGAAGGAAGCCGAAGCGCCCGCAGAACCGATGCCGGAAGTCCCCATTTACCACGAGACGGCGAATTACGCCTATGAAGCCGGTGAGCTGGAGTCATATCGTGCTTCTCTCGCCGCAAACGTGGAATGCCGCCGTGCGATTGAAGCGGCGATCAGCTCCAACTACGGAGATAACCGCCTGAATGCGGAAGCTGCCGTGAAAAGCGTCCTTGAGCAGTTCTCTCCGGAGCGCGTCCGGTATGTCCTCGCAAACACCATTCAGCAGAAAGACTTTGACGGGCGCATTCCCCAGCCCCTCAAGGAATGGGCGAAGAACGTTGAGGTCTGCCCGGAGAATGCCTCTCGCTTCCTTGTGGATAAACCCAATCCCGGACTGACGGCACTTTTCGTGGATGCGTTCCGCCAGCAGACCGAAGCTCAAAAGGAAGTCACTTCTGAGAAAACAGAGGAAAGAGACCCGGAGGTCGTTGCATGGGAAAGCGATGAGATTACCTCTATTGAGGTAAAAACCGTAGAGGTCAAGTCTCCCGTTGCCTCCATGCCGGAGGAAGCGGCAAAAGCACCGAAGGGACACCGCCTGACTGCCGAAGAGAAGGAAATCAAAGCCGCCGTCATGGACACGCTCAAGGGGCAGATTGCCTATCACAATGACGGGATGCGGGCTTCCTACCGCGCCTCTAACCACTCCTTCAATCTGCTGGCACGGAACGGCGTCAAAATTGAGGGCAACACGGTCACGCAGAACGGTGAGCCGCTGTTCAAAATCCATCGCCGTCATGCGGCACGGAAAACGCAGGGCTGTTATCGTGAACTGATGCCGACGCTGGAATACATCAAACAGGAGCAGAAGCAGGAAAAGCCCTCTATCCGCGATCAGCTCAAAGCTGCCGCAAAACAGCAGCCGGAGAAGAAATCCCCGGTCAAATCCAAAACACACGACATGGAGTTGTGAGAAAGGAGAAGCATGAAGAAATACACAGACGTTGACATCGTTGCGGAGCTGCAGAAGCTCGTGGACAGTCATGTAGACAGCTACAAGGAAGACTTCGACATCGACAAGCGTATCATCCGCCGCGCTGCCGAAAGCCGGAATCCCGAAGAGAAAACGCTGATGTGGTTCTGCCGTCCGCATGGAACGCACTGTCTCAACGAAAATCAGGTCTTTATTCAGGGAACGCGAGATCACAACACCTTCCGTTTTTACGCGGAACAGACATACGACGAGTGCGTTGCCCGCGTCATTGTCCCGAAAGCTGTTAAGCGCGGCAAGGTCTTCGGAGATGTCTTTGAGGTCAATTACCGGGAACAGGCGGCAAATGTAGCGCAGAACTCGGTTGCGCCGGATCATGACCGGCTGACCTTCGCAGACGGCTTTGTGCTGGACGCCCCCTGCCGCAGCAGCTTCGATGCAGCAATGGCTCTGGTCGGTGAGCATGGAGGCGTCAAAACCCACCAGACGCTCCCGAAGGACGCGGATGCTCTGGCGGAAGTGCTGTCCAAGCAGAAAAGCCGCCGTGACAGACTGCCGGAGGCAGAAAGGACAGAGGCACTATCGCCTCTGCCCGTTGCAGAACTTCGGAAGTATGAGGCAGTCAAAAAAGGCGCATCCGGACGCGCTGGTCTGCTTTGCCCAGAACGGCTATTTTGAGCTGTACGGCAAGGACGCGGAAAAAGCTGCGCCCTTGCTCGGCACGAAGCTCCTTGAGAAGAAGGTGCGCGGCAAGCCCTCCATGCCGGTGACCGGCTTCCGTGAAAGCGCATGGGTAGCCGGTTCTCACAAGCTCTGGAAGTCTGGAACGGATGTCTTTCTCAGCAAGGACGGCGAGACCTTCAAGGAATTCAAAGCCGCAGATTACATTCCGGTCGGAGCGACGCTGAATGTGGATGGCATCAAGTGCAGAATTGACGCGGTTGATTTTGTTGCTGATGAAGTCCGGCTGACCAACATCGAGGACAAGAACCGTCCCATCCGCTTTTCTGAAAGCATCCAGTATGTCCGCTCCTATGTGGAAGATGCCGGTATTGCCGTCTATAACACTGTTCCGAAGAAGCCCGCTGCCCGTGAATCCATCCGCGACAAGCTGAAATCCGCGCAGAAAGCACAGCCGCCCCACACACCGAAACCGCAGAAATCGAAAGGAAAGGATATGGTACTCTGATATGAAAAACTTTACCGTAGAAGAACTCAACCTCATGTGCTGCTTCAATACGTCCAGCCGGAAGCGGCTGATCGACGATATGAAGAGCGTCACTCTGAACGACGTGGACGGTGAGTTCGCAGAGCTGATGTACAAAACCGTCCGGAAGCTCGAATCCATGAGCGACGCGGAGTTTGAGGAACTGTATATCATGCCGGACGGCATGGTAGATGACTGAAAGGAGGATGCCTATGCCCGTATTAGACGGTGATTTTGAAGCCTTCGTCACGAACCTTGGCAAGTACAACGAGGGTATGCTGGTCGGTGAGTGGGTGAAGCTGCCCACCACAGAGGAAGAGATGCAGAAGGTTTTTGAGCGTATCGGGATCGGCAAGCAGGATGAGTTCGGTCAGCCCTATGAAGAGTGGTTTATTACCGACTACGAATGCCCGATCTACGGCGTCCAGAAGATGCTTGGCGAGTACGAGAGCCTTGATAAGCTCAACTACCTCGCCGCCTTGATTGACGAGCTTTCCCTGAGCGATCAGGAAAAGCTCGTTGCCATTATGGAATCTGGCTGCGATGAGGTCAGCGACATCGACGATCTCATCAACCTGACGTTCAATCTGGACTGCTACGACATCATGCCCGGTATCAACGACGAATATGACCTCGGCTATTACTATGCCAACGAAGCCGGTATCTACTCCGAAAAGGATCTCGGTCCTCTGGCAGACTACATCGACTATGAACGCTATGGTCACGACATCGCTTATGATGAACAGGGACGCTTCACCGATGAAGGCTATGTCCGCGTCGCAAGCGAACGCTGGGACAGACAGTTTAACGGTGAGCTGGACGATATTCCCGACGAATACCGGATCACCGGCTCAGGGGAAGCCGCCGAGCGTGACAGCACCATCGCCGTTCTCATCGTTGAGCCGGGGAAGGAACCTTATGTGAAGGAGATTGACTCCGGGCTGGAGTCCTTGCAGCATGAAGTCGGCGGCTACATCGAGGCGATTTATCCCTACGAAGACCCGGTTGCCTTAGTCTGCAACGAGGAAGGCAAGCTGGAAGGGCTGCCCTTGAACCGCGCCCTGCGTGATGAGGACGGTGACATCTACGATGTTGTTGCCGGAACATTTATGGTAGTCGGTTTGACGGATGACAGCTTCGGCTCTCTGACCGTAGAGCAGATGCAGAAGTTCTCTGACCACTTCAAAGTGCCGGAGCAGTTTGTCAAACTGGGCGATAGGATTGTGGCGATCCCCATGATCTCGCAGGAACAGCAGAAGCAGGAGAGCATCGAGCAGAAGGACTTTGAGATGAACGCCGATACCTCCGGTCTGACGGTTGCCGGTCACATCGGGACGTGGCACACCATTGACCGGCACGAGGTCGGCGGTCACAGCTTTTATTTGATGGAGCATGACACCTACGGCGATGAGGCGGCTTGCATCATCGTCGATGAGCGCGGCAAGCTCGTCCTTGATGATGTCTACAACGGCTTTGACGATGACACGCTCCGCCTTCTCGACCTTGAGGTCAAGGAAGTGCCGGAGATGCCCGATCCCACGCTCTCCGTTCAGGATATGAAGGACTACGGCTACGCATGGGCTGGCGTTCTTCCCGTCGGTCAGGAGGCGGCAGAGAAGGCTTTAGAGAAGGGCTGCGAGGTTTACCGCCTCTATTCCGATAACACCGAGGGCTTGTGCGTAGATGCCAAGGAGATTGCCGATCATGCGGCAAAGGGCGGAATGCTCGGTATCAGCAAGGAAAGTTGGATGGCAGCTCTTGAGAAGGAAAACTACCTCAAGGCAGCGGAGATGTCTATGGAGGATGACTACGGCATGATTGATGGGATCATCAACAACGGTCCGAAGGAAGATAAGACCGCTGATGCCAAATTTCCCGAAAAGGGCGAGAAGACCTCCATCATGGACAGGCTCAAGTCTGCAAAGGCTGAGAAGCCGAAGGAGTGCTGCGCTCCGCAGAAGCACAAAGGAGAGATTGATCTGTGAGCAGAAGTCAGAAATGGCGGCAGGAGTGGTCGTTCTTCATAGGAGACAGCGGACGCCGGAAGTATAACCGCTTCTGCGTCCGCTGCGTCCATGACTGCAAGCAGAGCTTTCGGGCGAATCTCATCTCCTGTCCGGGCTTTTTCCGGAAGGAGCAGCAGCGTGGACAATTAGAGGTCAAAAAAGCCTATGATTGCAAGCCTCAGAACGACGAGAAATGACCGCCCCGTGTGATTATATTCCCCGCACAGTTTCGGCAATAGAGCGAGAATAGGTGTCGATTCCGGCACTTATTCAAATACCCACAAAACGAACGAAGAGCCTCTGTCGATGCCCGGTTTGGGTATCGGCAGAGGCTCTTTTTTTGTATCTTTTCTGTAAATACCGTCGAAAATCACACGCTAATACACAGCGTCGCTATTAGCGCTTCTGTATAACTATGCCTCTAACCCATATAATTGTTATGAGCGTTATAGAAAAGGTGTAGGTACGCGCTATGATTGACAAACGAATAGGTAAACGAGTAAAACAATGCCGGGAACGCCTCGGAATCTCGCAAGAAGAGCTTGCGGAAAAGACCGGGCTGACTGCAAATTATATTTCTACGGTTGAACGTGGTATGTCGTTTCCTCGCTGTGAGAAATTGATCATTCTTCTCAATGGGCTTGAGGTTTCGGCAGACGCGATTTTCTGTGACGTCCTGGAGCATTCGACAAGCTATAAATCGTCTGAACTCTCGGAGAAACTTGCTTCGTTGTCTCCGCAAGCGCAGAAGCGCATTTTGCAGATGGTTGAGCTGATGATCCAGCAGGAAACGGCAGATAATGGATGAATCCGTCATGGGCTGTGTGATTTTTTCACGCAGCCTTTTTTCTTCCCTTATTTCGACAGAATATTTCATATCTCTGTGCTATACTATGTATTAGAGACATAGAAGCTGCCTCTAATACATAGTCAGGAGATGAAAAAGAAAATGAAGACCTGTGCTTTTACCGGGCATCGTCCGCAAAATCTCCCGTTTGGTTTCAATGAGGAAGACGAACGCTGCATAGACCTCAAAAAAGCTCTCAGGGAGCAAATCATCAATCTCATCGAGAATGAAGGCGTCACACACTTCATATCCGGAATGGCAATCGGTGTAGATATGTATGCCGCCGAGATCGTGCTGGGGCTGAAAGCATCCTATCTGGGAATTACGCTTGAAAGCGCCATCCCATGCGAAAGCCAAGCCGCAAAGTGGTCAGAAGCTCTAAGAGATCGGTATTTCGACATTGCGTCCAAGTGCGACAAGGAAACGCTGATTCAAACCCATTACACGCCCGATTGCATGGACAAGCGCAACCGTTATATGGTTGATCATGCGGATGTCCTGATCGCGGTTTGGGATGGAAGCCCCAGCGGAACCGGAAAGACCGTCAGATATGCTCATCAGCAAGGCAAATCTGTTACGATCATTGACCCGGTTTCCCTTGATGTCACACAAGAATAAGGCGAATAATTTCCCCTCTGAATCAAGCATTGTGAAAACCGTGAATTTACTTACGATGATGAATACACATTGCACTGAACAGTGATTATTGGAAACGTGTACGGTATGTGCTGTCCCGTGAACTTCTCCACAGAACGCACTGAGTTTTCGCGGCTTCGCAAAATGGAAAGTGCCACTCCATGAACAGTCCCTCATCGGGAGAAAATTAAATCGCTGGAAACGGGAATGCCCCCGGCACTGTGCATCTGGCACAGCGCCGGGGGCTTTTTTTCATCACAGGAGGTCATTCAGAAGATTCATGCACTTAACCTTCTGTTGGAGATTTGCACTCCCGTACACATTCAGGGTAAAGGATACGTTCTTATGTCCGAGAATTTCAGAAAGAGACTTTATATCAAACTCCGGTATCTCGATTGCTCTAACTGCGAATGTATGCCGGATCTCATGAAACTTCACTTTCTCCAATCCGTTCCGCTTCAAGAAACGTGTGAAGAATTGCCGATATGTTCTCGGCTCGGTTGGCTTTGTCTTGCCCGTGAGGAAATAGTGATTCGGGTTTTCCGTGTAAAACTTCTTGATGATGTTCATGAGAAGAGACGGAACAGGAATCGTTCGAGCGGAGGTCTTCGTTTTCGGCGGTCCTATATGAAGATACGATTCTCCCTTTTTCTTGTCGTAGATACGCTGGACGGTTTTGTTGATGCTGATGGTCTTGTCCGTCAGCGAAATGTCCCTCATCTGCAAGCCGCACAGCTCTCCTATCCGGACTCCGGTAAACAATGCAATCAAAATCCCTGCTGTCTTCCGATTTAAGTCCATGTAGATACACTGAATTAGAGCTTGCTCTTGATCTTTTGAGAGAGAAACCACTTTCTTGATACCAAGCTCTTTTGGGTATTCAATTAGGTCCCAGTTCAGGAGTGGAATAGCCCGTTCCTTGTAGGCATACTCCATTGATAACCGGAGAACGAGGATAACATCCCTTATCGTCTTCACGGTAAGCCCTCCGGTCTTATCCAAGCGTCCAGCATTGTAGAGATACGAAATGTAGCTCTGGATGTCCGCTTCGGTGATGCTGCCAATCTTGCGCTTGCCGAAATATGGAATCAGGTGATTTTCGGTAATCAGCGTAAAGCTGGCGTGGGTTGACGGCGTGATCATGGGCTTCTTTTGATTTAGCCATGTGTTCACAAGCGTCTTGAATTGTGTATTGTTAGTCATAATGACCACCTCCACGAACATTATCCGGTGGAGGGATAATCAGGGCATTAACACCCTCAAGTAACGGTCTTGAGAAGCGCCCGAAGCTCCGCTTTCCGGGCTTCGATGAGCCGTGGGAGCATAAAGAACTACTATATTATCTCGTTGAAAACACCGACCGCAATAAACAATTAAAGTTTGGAAAAGAGAATGTTCTTTCCGTCTCAGGGGAATATGGTATTGTTAATCAGATAGCGTTTCAGGGACGATCTTTCGCTGGTGAAAGTGTTGCTGATTATCATGTAGTCGAAACCGATGACATTGTATATACAAAGAGTCCCCTCAAAGCAAATCCTTATGGGATTATCAAAGTCAACAATGGTGTTCCCGGTATAGTGTCCACTCTTTACGCTGTGTACCACCCCTTAAAAACTGTTGTTCCGAGGTTTGTTGATTTCTATTTCTCGAACGATCTTCGACTTAACAAGTTTCTAAAGCCACTGGTTAATATTGGCGCAAAACATGATATGAAGGTCAATAATACATTTGTACTAACAGGGATGGTAGTTTTTCCTCCTTTGCGTGAGCAACAGAAAATCGTTGATTTTCTAACCATACTTGACCGTCGAATTGATGTTCAGCGAAAAAAAGTAGAAGCTCTCAAGAAGTATAAAAGAGGTGTCGTTCGCACACTGTTGTCCCCTGATTCATGTTGTATTGAAGAAACAACATGGACTACGGCTAAGATTGGCGATTTAGGCTCATTTACAAAAGGCGCACCATTATCGAAAGCAGACATAACACCTGATGGAACTCCGTTTATCCTATATGGTGAATTGTACACGACATACCATGAGGTAATAAATTCGGTTATACGCAGAACCAAAGCTCAACCAGAAAAGCAATATTATAGCCATGTTGGAGATGTGATCATTCCCACCTCCGGTGAGACACCGGAAGAAATATCAACCGCAGCGTGTGTTATGCTGCCAGATATAATTCTCGCAGGTGACCTCAACATATTCCGCAGTTCAAAAATTGACGGGCGGATTATGAGTTATATTTTGAATCATATCGTAAACGGGCAAATTGCTCGGATTGCGCAGGGAAAGTCCGTCGTTCACATTCAGGCAAGTGAGATTTCAAAGATAGAAATTAGTTACCCCGACTACAACACGCAGTGCAAAATGATTTCAGTTTTTGAGACTGTTGGCGCAAGAATCAAAAGTGCCGAAAATGAGCTGACGTATTTGCGTACAATGCAAAAGGCTCTGTTGCAGCAGCTCTTTATATAAAAAGTTGCTGCAACAATCCCCTTTTTGCAGAAGAAAGCAAATCAATTTTTTGACCTTCTTTTTCAATAAGATAATCGATCTGAGATAGGAGTTTACACACTTTCTTTTGTTTGCTGCACGACGGTGCGTGGATTCTCAGATTGCCTAAAGTATCGGTGCTAAGATTTTGCTGTTTTGTCCCCTGGGCAATTCGTATGCCGATCCATTGACCATTGTAGATGTACCAATAGTAAAGGTATTCAATGTCTATTTCCCCGGTTTGTTGGATTGCCATACACGCCTGACTTATGGTTGCTGGAACACTTAGAATTGATGCAGTTCCTCTCACTCCGGCTGCTTCAAGCCCATACATCGCTACGAGTAACGTATTTGCTGGATACTCTCGAAGGTTACAACTGGATACAGCTTCGGATGAAATGTGCTGGCTGGTTTCACACAGATACTTTGGTTTCAGCTCTCCGCTGGACACCCACCTAATATTGCCTGAGTAAAACGCCCTGTTTGTACTGCTCGGTGTTGATCCAGAAGATAAATGAAAGTAATCTTTGAGTTTCCCAACATATCTATTGTTTAGATCGCCATTTTCTTGTTGCCCAAATTCGCGGGAAAGCAATCCTCTTTTATACTTCTGATCAAGAAAGCAGAAACAGCTATATGACAGACGAAATCCCTTGCAATAGCGGAAAATCTCTGCTACTGCAAGGGATTTTACTTTTGGTTCATACCGAAATGAGGTCTGAAAATAGACCTCAAGTAACGGTCTTGAGAAGCGTCCGAAGCTCCGCTTTCCGAGCTTCGATGAGCCGTACAAACAATGTCGTATAGGTGATATTTACGCAGAAAGAAGTCAGCGAGGGGCTTCTGACATGGAACTGCTTTCTGTCACGATGAACGATGGCGTTATGCCTCGCTCAGAGATTGAAGGCAAAGACAACTCAAGTGAAGACAAAAGCAATTATAAGGTTGTTCTAACAGGAGACATGGTCTATAACTCCATGAGAATGTGGCAAGGAGCGAACGGCATCTCTCCGTGTGATGGTATAGTTAGTCCTGCATACACAGTTCTAATGCCTAAAATCCCGATTAGTAATGGATATTTTGCAGCTTTCTTCAAAAGCCCTAACCTGATCAATGAATTTAGAAAGAACTCTCAAGGCATGACCTCTGATACATGGAACTTGAAGTATCCTCAGATTGAAACAATCAAGGTCTGCATACCGGCTCTCTCAGAACAAAACCGGGTAGCAGATATGCTCCGTACACTTGAGCGGAGGATTGCAAAACAGGCACAGCTTGTCGATAACCTCAAGAAGTATAAAAGAGGTGTCATGCAGCGCATTTTTCGCCAACTACCTTCTCAGAATGGCACAGAGTGGACTTGTGTTCGACTGGGTGATATTTTCAAAAAAGTTTCGCGCCGTAACACAGATGGAGTAATAAAAAATGTAATTACCAACTCTGCGGAATACGGACTAATTCCTCAGCGCGATTTCTTTGACAAGGATATTGCAGTGGACGGAAACACAGCAAATTACTATGTCATCGAAAATGGAGACTTTGTTTACAATCCGAGAAAGTCAAATTCTGCGCCATACGGACCGTTCAATAGATATACTCTCAGTGAGCAAGGTATTATCTCGCCGCTATATACCTGTCTTGTGCTGCAAGCAGATATTTCTCCTTCATATCTCGCTTGGTACTTTAAGAGCGACGCATGGTACAGGTACATCTATGATAACGGCTCACAAGGCGTTCGTCATGATCGAGTATCTATGACGGATGATTTGCTTATGGGTATTCCTGTTATGTATCCCAGCCATGTGAAACAACTTCTGTATGCAGATATTCTTGATATGGTGGAGGCACGGTTGCAAGCGACCCAAAAAACACTTGACCTTCTGAGTAAAACGAGAGACGGCTATATGAGGCAGCTCTTTATATGAAGAGCTGTTGCAACAAGCCATTTCGCATTTGGGATAATAACGATAGTTCTTTTCCCTGAACATCTACATACTTTTCGAGTTTAGCCAGCTTGTCGATTATGCTTTGTTGCTGGTCAATGTTAGGCGTTGGTATTTCAATGTTTAAGAAGGAATCCATCATGAGACTTTGTACAGTTGTTCCGGTTTTCACAAGGGTTCTAATGATATTGTCCTCTTGCGACAGAATTGCATAATAGAGGTAGAATGCATTGCAACCATGTACTTGCAATGCTTTGATGTCCTGATTTATCGTTGCATCTACTTCGAGAATAGCGAGAGGCAGCGAATGTTTCAAGATACCACTCCGCGCAACCAACAATAATGTCCCCGGATGATAAAGCGTCATCTCATTGAGCGCCAGATTTGTTATCTTTAGCTCGCTACCGGAAATTCTACTACTCTTCATGTCTTTGGAGGAAATCCAAACGATGTCTCCGTTCCAATAGAGCGAATTACTCATACTTGGCGTTTTGCCTCCTGAAACGTGAACAAGCTCACGAAGTTTTCTGCGCTGAGAACCTTTCGAGATTGCAGAAAAAATTTGATTGAGCAATCCTCTTTTATACTTCTTGAGGGCATCTACAAGAGATTGCTGAGCGTCGATACGTCGATCCAAGGCAATGAGAAAGTCTGCAATCTTTCTTTGCTCGGCAGTATTCTCCGGCAGATAGTGTTTTGTGGCGAAGAACTCATCTGTCGGGACATTAAGCAATCCGTGATTTCTTGCTCCTTCTGCTGAAATCATATAGATTTCCTTGTACCATTTGAGAGAATCAAAGTACACCTTAATGAAATCTGTATCGTGCTTCTTGAGCGCAAAACAGATATATAATGTAGACAACGCTCCCATAGGATAGCGGTCTAACCGCTTTATTGAACCGAAGTCGTAACCTACGGAATAGCTCTTGTTATACGCATATTCGCCATTCCTCAAAAGGTAATATCCGCTCATGTCTTTGCTTGCAACGGTTTTGTTGAAGTAACTGATCTGATCGACAAGACCATCTTTCGAGGATATTGTCAGGGGTAGATCAGTTTCATTGTTGCTGTTTTTCCGTGTTACTCGTTCTGCAAAATCAGACAATTTCTCTGCTCTCCACGGCTCATCAAAGCCCGGAAAGCGGAGCTTCGGACGCTTCTCAAGACCGTTACTTGAGGATACATTTGCCATAATTATTTGCCCTCCACATCAAAGGGGAAATCCAGCCCCAGCTCATCAAAAAACGGTTTCAGTTCTGCATCAATATCCTTAATTTCAGATTGTAGCTTACGGATCTCAGCGGCAACTTCATTCAAGTCAATCTCAGGTTCCGGCTCAAAGGTATCAACATAGCGAGGAATGTTCAAGTTGAAGCCGTTTTCTTCAATCTCCTGCATGGTCGCAACATGAGCATATTTTTCGACATCCTGACGGCGCTCGTAGGTCTCAACAATCTTGTCAATGTCGCACTCACGAAGGATGTTCTGGTTCTTTCCGGCTTCAAAGTCGCTGGAAGCGTCGATGAAAAGAATGTTGTCAGAGTTACCGTTTCGCTCTCTCTTGAGAACAAGGACGCATACGGGGATGCCCGTACCAAAGAACAGATTTGCAGGCAAACCGATTACCGCGTCCAGAACATTTAATTTCTGAATGAGATGCTTGCGGATTACTTCCTCAGCAGCACCACGGAACAGGACGCCATGCGGCAGAAGAACGACGGCTCGTCCGTCCTCATCCATGTGGTAAACCATGTGCTGAACAAAGGCAAAGTCAGCCTTGCTCTTCGGAGCAAGTTTGCCATACTCATTGAAACGCTCGTCCTCCATGAAGTGCATATCGGCAGACCAGTTTGCAGAATAAGGCGGATTGGCAACCTGAACACGGAACTTCATGTCTCCGAAGTAGTCATGCTCTAAGGTATCACCGTTGTAGATGTTAAAGTTGCGATATGGGATTCCGCGCAGAATCATGTTCATTCTGGCGAGGTTATAAGTCGTGGAGGTCAATTCCTGTCCATAGTAGTTTCTCACATTGGCGTAGTTCTTGAGGCGCAGCAGCAGCGAACCAGAGCCACAAGTGGGGTCGGCTGCATCCTTGACATCCGTGAGACCGAGGCAAGCCAGACGGCAAAGCAATTCGGCAGGACCGGAGGGCGTATAGAACTCACCGGCTTTCTTGCCAGCAGTTGCAGCAAACTGACCGATCAGATATTCATAAGCGTTACCAAGAACGTCAATTTTGGTATCATCCACGCCGAAGTTGATTTCGTCCAGCGAAGCGATGATCTTTGCCATAACAGCACTTCTATCTTTGACAGTATGACCGAGCTTCGATGAATCGAGCTGCATATCAGAAAACAGTCCGTCAAAGTCCTCCTGAGAATCGTTTCCGATTGTGGACTCCATCAGCGCGTTGATTGCGCTCTGCAAGAACTCAATGTCGAAGGAACGGTTTTCTACCATCTTGACCATCTTGCGGAACAAATACTGTGGCTCGATGACATAGCCGAGATCGCGCAACGCCTCTTCGACAACAGCGGTCTTGTACTCTTCGTCTGCCCACGCCTCTTCATAACCGATACCGTCATCCTTGAGAAGATTCGCCATATACTTCTCTGTCCGGTCAGAAAGGTAGTAGTAGAAGATCATGCCCAAGATGTAGTTCTTGAACTCATACGCCTCCATGTTTCCGCGCAAGGCATTTGCCATTGCCCATAGCTTATTGCAAAGCTCCTTCTGATGAGCCTGAATCGAATTATCCATTTATCTCTCTCCTTATTGGTATTTCTCTGTGTGCTGTCGGATGAAATCAACGATCCGATTTACAAGGGAGCGTTTCTTCAAAAGCGGCAAGGGCTTCTCAATCCGATCTCGGATATTTCCTGCATCCATTGTGCCGGAAAACTCATATTCCGAAATAATATCTGTCAGCATGGATGCGTCAATATCCTCGGTCTTCGCAAAGGCAACGATCTCTTCGCGCTTTGCTTCATTTTCAAAGTCGTTATAGGCTGCATCAATTTCATCCGCACTTTCTAAGCCGACAACAACACGATCCAAGAATGCTTGCAGGATTTCGACTTTCCGGAGCAACTGCGGATTATCGGTTCTCCCCAACTCGTCCTTAATGTGTTTAATATCGTAATCCTTTTGTTTGGGATCATCGAAGTGGATGTTACGGATCAGGTTCATGATGTATGCGACATTGATCCTGTCACTCTCCATCAATTCGATGCAGAAGTCAACGTCATTCAGGACGGAGACAACCTCGCGGTCAGTTTTTTGCCTTGAGTAGAGCATGAGGTATTTGCTCTTATAGTCCTGATATTCTTGCTCGGACATGATAAGAGCATCCTGATCGAAACTGAACTCAATAAAGGTCTGCAACGATTGGAGGTACTTTGTCAGCTCACGGAAGGTCACGACAAACTTCTTCTGATCGTCCTCGTTCTGCATTGTGTCCACGGACTCAGGGAACAGCGCGATTTCCTTGAGCTTCATCACCATTTCGTTGAACTTCTCCACGAAGTATTGATACCCCGGAACAACAATGCCGGAAGTATCTTGACTCTTAGAGAAGAGTGTCAGCGCGTCATCGGTGCGTTTTTTGAGGTTGCGGTAGCAAATGATAATGCCAAAGGGCTTTGTTTCCTTCTCAACACGGTTTGTGCGGGAATAGGCTTGCAGCAGATCATGATACTTCAAATCCTTGTCCACATAAAGGACAGAGAGCTGCTTGCTGTCAAATCCGGTCAGGAACATATTCACGACGATAAGAATATCAAGCGACTTTGTTTTCTTTCCCTTTACTCGGTCAGAGATGTCCTTGTGATAAGCCGAGAACGTATCTGTGGAGAAATTGGTCCCGTACATCTCGTTATAGTCCTTGATGATACGCTCCAACGAATCACGGCTATGCTCGTCCTTGCCCTCGGCATCCTCATTCTGCCCGTAGGAGAAGATGCCGCTGATATTCAGGTCATGCTTGATCTTCTTGAAAATGTCGTAATACTTAACAAGGGCATCAATAGAGGACACGGCAAAAATAGCCGTATACTGTCCATTTCGGGTTTTCGCCTTGTGGTTCTGGATGATGTGATTGGCGATCAGAGACATTCGCTCATCGGACATATAGAGTTCGCCTATATCAATCGCGTCCGCGAGTGTCGGGTCATCCCAGTCGAAATCACCCTCCATTGTTTTTATGTATTCGATGTGGAAGCCCAGAACATTATTATCGAAGATGGCGTCTTTAATCAGGTAATTGTGAAGACACTCACCAAAGAGCATTTCTGTTGTTTGCGTGATTTTACCCTCAGTTTTACCGTTGACTTCAAACCGAGGTGTCCCCGTGAAGCCGAAAAACTGTGCCTTTCTGAAATGCCGCACAATGTCCTTGTGCATATCCCCAAACTGGCTGCGGTGGCACTCGTCGATGATAAAGACAACCTTCTCGTCTTTGTATGCGTCCATTACTTTCTCGTACTGAGGGCGCTTTACAGCGTTTGCCATCTTCTGCATCGTGGTGACGATAAGCTGCCTGTTCTTGTCCTTCATCTGGCGGACAAGGACATCGGTGCGATCTGTCACATCAACGGAACCAGCCTCAAACTTGTTAAACTCTTCGGTTGTCTGAGAATCCAAGTCTTTTCGGTCAACAAGGAAAATGACTTTCTTGATGTTCGGATTTGCTGCGAGGATTTGCGCCGTCTTAAAGGATGTAAGCGTCTTGCCCGCACCGGTTGTGTGCCAGATATACGCATTCCGGTTTGTGAGTGTTGCCTGACGGATCAGTGCTTCTACGGCATAAACCTGATAGGGACGCATGACCATCAAAATCTTATCGGTATCATTTAGGATGGTGTAGCGTGTCAGCATTTTAATGATGTGATCCCTTGCAAGGAAAGAAATCGAAAAGTCCTTCAAATTGGTGATGCGGACGTTATTGAAATCAGTCCAGAAGAAAGCAAGGCTATACATCAAGTCTCTGTCGGAATTGGCAAAATACTTTGTGTCAACACCGTTGGAGACAATAAAGAGCTGAATGAAATGATACAGCCCGTTGTAGGAGTGCTTCTTATAACGCATGACCTGATTGACTGCCTCGCGGATGTCAATGCCACGGCGCTTTAATTCTACTTGGATCAGGGGTAAGCCGTTTACGAGAATCGTAACGTCGTAACGATTGACGTACTTTCCAACCACGGTCGTTTGATGAGTAACTTGGAAAATGTTCTTCGTGTGGTCCTGATCAAAGAAGGACAGATATACCTTTGTACCATCTTCACGCTCAAGGACAAACTTATCCCTCAAGATTTTTGCACTCTGGAAAACTGACTTTCCGAGCATGAGGTTGAAGATACGCTCCCACTCTTTATCGGTGATAGGCGTATCCAGCTTTGGCGCATTGAAGGCTTCAAACTGAACTTTGAAGTTCTCCACCAGCGCGTCATAATCAGGAATTGCGACTGTGGTATATTCCTGCTTGTTCAGTTGCTCAATAAACTGCTGTTCAAGAGCCGCTTCGCTTTGGTATGCCATATCTTCATCTCCAATACTTGAGGATCATTTGTTGGTTGCCAGCCTGTCCTCATTTCTATTTTATCATAGCAAGTGTCCCAAATACCGGACTTATTTTCGTTTCAACTGCAAAACCACGTCACCATCATCTGTAATTTCCATTTGCATTGTTTTTAGGTACTTTGCGATGAACTGTTTTTTCTCAGACGAACTCATCTCAATGCGCGTTGCCTTCAAAGCGGCACTGAACATCTCGTTGATATTGAGCCTGACGGTTTGGTCAATATAACGCTCCATTTCTTTGAAAAGTGCGCCGAGCTTGATGTCCTCGGCATTCCCAGAGTAGAAGTCATCAATATAGCAATAAAATATCCCTGCATTCAGGAGTGCATTCTTCAAGTCCGGTCCGCAGTTCTCTCGTTCAATCATAACTAAAAAACGTGCTTCCGGCAGAGACGAGATTAACCCCCAGTAGTCGGAGTCGCTGGAAACAAGAATAAAGGAATCGACGTTATTCTTGTAGTGTTCCTGACAAGTTCGGGCAATAAGCATGACATCAACGAGTGACTTGCTTTGCTTCACCCGTTCAATCATCATGTGTTCAACATGAATTGCGGTGAAGCTGTCTAATATCCTCCATGCGGAGGCGGTATGCACATCATCAAAGAGAATGATCGACGCAATTTTTTGTGTATACTCGTGATCGAGGTTTTTTAAGGTAGCACACAGCTTGTAGGGATCAGAGTTTTCACAATCGACAACGATAACAGTCTTTTCGCTGCTCTCAATAAACTCATAAATACTTCCTTTGATATAACTCCCCGCATCTGAGACTTTGCTATATTCGGTGAAATAGTCGTTGTTCCAACTGTACAGCAAGGTAACGAACTTCTTATCATTGTAAAGAATGTTGCCGACTTCCTCCGGCTGCCAGTTTATGTACATCTGATAGGGATAAAAAAGCAAATGAGAGTAATAAATGTCGGCAGCCTCTCTTGTACCATCTTCCTTCAAACCATCAGGCATGACGAAAAGTGCTTTAATGTAATCCCAATTTATCCAGAGTGGAAAGAGCTTCTTGCAGTTGTTGATTCTATCGCAAATCAACCTGTTAATCTCGACAACGTGTTGGCACAGTTTTTTGCTGGTGTTTTTGATGAAGTTCACTCCGTCAAGACTTAGCTGGTTTATGCTTTCCTGCGGAACATATTCCGGCATACTCAGAATGGTCTCATACTGGAATCTCATGCGTTCATTGATGCGCTTGAAATTGCGCTCAATCGCAGTTCGTACAATGCAAAGATGTCTTATAATCCGAGCTGTTTTATCACTGTCCAACCGATTGTATACTTCAACTTTTGGGGCTTCATGTTCGTTGTCAAAGATGCGTTTTGGCACACCAATCAGGTAAGCCACCTTTGAAACGATCTCGTAGGTGCTGCCTTTGTACGCTGCCCTGTCATCGGTGAGAGGGCTTGTTGCATTATCCAACACCTCATTCGGTATGGGATTTTCAAGTATACTCATGATTGCTCCTTTCCACGGAGAGCGTATCTGCTTGTTTAAGAAGCGGTGAGATTAGAAGAACGGCTGTCCAGTGCCTACGCTCTACTTTATCCGATCAGCAATGCTGTCGAGCTGCGCTGCAATTTTAGAAAAGTCGCAGTCCATGTCCAATGTCTTCACACTGATCTGATTCCCGCTCATTTGATAATCATTGTTTGGCTGAATCGCATCGTCTGTTCCCGCATATAAAAGCATACCGGAAACGACCTCATCCGGCGCGGCAGACCAATTCTTCACATAGGTGAAAATCTGATACAGATTTCCGGAATGAAGTGTCTGCGTCATGTACGATGCCTTCATTTGCATATTGTGCGTGTAGTATTTGGCGTCGATGATGAGCGTTTTCTTTGCTGCCTTATTCGTAATCACAATGTCGGACTGCATCGTCGGCAAGAGCGTTCTGTACCCATCTGTGACTTGCCACGCAATCTGTGGAGAGTATGCTTTTAACTCTGGATGCTCACGCTGATAGTATCCGAGAATAAACTTCTCGTATAGCTTCGCCATTGTTTGATCATCTGCATAATCCATAATCTTTGTTGAGCCATCGGCTGTCGTCTGCAAAAGACCTTTTATCACAAATCGGCAAACGGCTATCAACATCCGATATGTTTGATTATTGCGATCATATTGAATGTCCCAGTTGATACTATGGATGTCCAATATGCTGATGCCATCAAAGAAAATCATCAACTTCCTGATCTCCTTTTTTCTGGCTTTTGAAATACTTCCACGAAGCAGCAAATCCATTGTTGTTTTGATGATTCGGTTTGGGTAGGCATCAACCGAAAACTCATCATAATTGCAAATGAGCTGTTTCTTGCGAATAACCTGTGTCTTTATGGATTCACCAATTTCAAGTTTCCCACGGGGAGACGCAAGTGCTTCCTCTCTTGAAATGTATTGTCTGATTAAGCCTCTCTTTATCTGGACAGATACTCCACGGCAGAGAATAGCAGACAGAAGTTCAGCCACATTATCAAACTCTTCGGTGGCGACACTTTTATACCCTTGCTCATGCAGCACTTGGAACGCATAAGCCAGCATATAATAAACGTTCTGGACACGGATCATTTGACTACCTCGCGTAATGTGCGGCTCCAATCCTTCACTTTAACTGCCTCGTCAAACCAGTATTCTTTCAAAAGAGGTATCAGTTCATATTCGACAACAGACCGCATCCATTCATCGTTGATGGTTGCGTTTGTACAGAAATAGCTATGTCCGATACAGAACCCCTCACCAAGCGAGTCATCGTTTGCAATTACGTCGTTAAGCTGCTCAACTGTTGCAATGAGCCGGTCAAACTTCGGGTTATTGACTTTCGTTCTGTATGCTCTGAATCCAGCAGACGAAAATGCCGGAGCAAGCTCAAAGAAAGCAAAACGACGTCTAAGTGCGTAGTCCAGCATGGCGAGGCTACGGTCAGCAGTGTTCATCATGCCAATGATATAGACGTTACTTGGAATGGAGAACTGCTCATCTGCATATAGAAGCTGCAATTCGACACCGCGTTTATCACTCTCAATCAACATGAAGAGTTCGCCAAAAATCTTGCTGAGATTGCCTCTGTTGATCTCGTCGATAATGAAAAAGTATGGACGATCATCCTCAGCCGCTTGTCTGCAAAACTCGTAGAATACGCCCTTTCGCAGTTCAAATCCTGTCTCCGTCGGGCGGAAACCCATGATGAAATCTTCATAGCTATAACTCTGATGAAACTGAACCATTTTCACACGGTTGGTGTCCTTTTCTCCCATGATAGAAAATGCCAGTCTCTTTGCTGCGAAGGTTTTTCCCACGCCCGGTGCGCCTTGCAGAATTACATTCTTTTTGGTTAGAAGCAGCGACTTGAGAACCTTATACCGATCTTCGTCCATATACACATCAGTCAGAAAATCATCAGCGGTGTATGGCTCGAAAGTGATTTCCTCGTCAGCGGCATCGTCGAAGCTGTCTTCGTGCTTGTCTCCGTCAATTATGTTTTGCAGCTTCTTGACGTAATCTGTGTAGGACGTAATATCCGTCAACGTTTTGATAGCACCCTGATCTGATAATTCCCACTCGCCCTTATCTGTCCAGCGTACCTTTCGGGTATTGGCATATTGACCGCGTTCAGGATCAAAAACATATTCGCCTTCGACCAACCCGCGACCGAGGATCTGTTTTCTGCCTTTTTTAACAAAGACGACATCACCGGGTTTCAGCTCGTTTGCAAATTGCCATGTAGCAAGAACCTGATTCTTATATGAGCCAGTATCCCCGTAGACCTCTTTCATCTTTGCCCGCATTTCTTCCTTGGAGCTATATTCCATTAGATCGCCAAGGTCAGACCAGCCGATAGCCATAATCCCTTCGGCATAATCATTCACCCAATTTGCGGAGCCATCACCCGCTGCGTACAGCCAATAGTGTGTTGCAGTAGCGTCGGATGAAAGAGCTGTATCTGTGTTCTCCTTCGGAATGATTCCATCAAAGATTTCATCGTCGAAGGATATATCAATGTTGTTCTCTTCGACGATCTTTTTGCATCCTCTACGAATGCTGTTAGACTTGTTGCCGGTTTGCTCGTAGTAATATTTAATGTTCTCCTGAGTGGCTTTTAGAGCATTGACCATTTGCTCCTGTCCGTAGTCTTTCCCAATGTGGACGATGAAGTAAACCGTAGTTTCAGTGTTGGACCTGCGAGTGTATTTTATGCCCTTCATCATGGACGCAAAGAGCATGATCGTCAGCTTGTGCGAGGTTTCTCCAAAGCACGGGACCTCCTGACACATGGCTTTTACAGCAGCGTCCATCTCCATTGTGCCATCATAAACCATCTTAGCATATTTGTAGACAATGACTTCGCAGTCATATTCATAACCGATATACGTCTTGACGCCGCCCTTAGAATCAATAAATTCTTTCAGCCGCTTCAAATCTCTATAATACTGTGCAGTGCGTTCGTCTGCTCGATCAGACATTACTTCTTGTTTTAGGTAGTCGAAGATTTCGCCTTTCGCTTTCTCCATAGAGGCATCACTTTCAAAACACTTCCAGAAGGACAGCGCAATAGTGTTTTGATACAGATAGAACGCATCGGAAACATGGGTGCTGATAGTCGTGTCAGCCCAGTCCGGGTGAGTTTCCCGTAAGTATTCTCTGTATTCTTTTCGGACTTTGCTTATCGTTACGCCAATGTCCATCTGTTATCCTCCTTTTTTTGTAACAGTCCTGCTACGCACAAACATTTAATTCGTCTCCACTGGTATATAAAAAAGCCGCACGGAAAAAGGACCTATCAGTTGTCCGTCCGCACAGCCTCACAAATATCTCCAATGTCACAATTCAAATAGCCGCAGATGCGCAGCAAAATAGAGAGGGACACTTCTTCCCCCTTATTCAGTTTCGTCCATGTTCCGGATGCAAGGTTAAGCTCTTGCCGGAAGGTGGACTTCTTTATGTCTCGTTCTATCAGGAGCATCCAAAGTTTTTTGTAGCTGATTCCCATGATACGCACCCCTTTACTCATCCGCTAATCATGACTTCCATTCTATTATACACGAAAACCTCTTTGAATGCAATTATCTCATGCACAAGTTCACAAAAAAGATGCAAGTTCTTGATGGTTTTGATTTTCAAAAAGGGAAAGGCAGTTACTCATGAAAACTGCCTTTCCTTTTCTCTTTATTCGCGCTGAGAATTGCGTTGATACTCTTGGTCGCGCTCTGCGCTTGGCTTGAGGAAATCGTCCACGTTTGCCTTCAAAGTGTCGATCATCCGAGCTTCCTTTTTGAGCCTCGCACGTTCGTCATAAAGCCGCTGCTGCTCTTCAAGAAGTCTCTGCTGTTCCGCTTGGAGCGTCTTCAAGCTCGGCAGCTTTTCATCGCCTTGCATGGCAAGCAGTGTACTCCGCGCCGCCTCAAAGATCACAAGCTCTGCTTCGTGCTTTGCCTTGAAACTCGGCTTGTCTTTCGCCTTCTGGAAGGCGTCATATACGGGCTTTAGGTGCTGGTAGTTGGAGATGTTTTTGATAAGCGGCTGGACTTCCCGCAGACGTGCCTCAACGTCTTTCAGCTCCTTGCCGGTGCGGTCATAGGAGCTGTGAACGTCCTCAACCTTCTTCTCAAGATCGGCGTATTGGAGCAAGTTGTTTTCCGTAAGATAGTTGAGTGTCCGCGCCGCTTCCTTGAGGATCGTGAGCTTGGCTTTATGCTCATAGCCCTTGCTGTCGATGAGCCTGATCCGCTCCTGAATATCTCCGATGAGAGAGATGCCCTTCTGCATGGTCTGCCTCTGGCTTCTTCGGGGTGTCCGTCCGGCAATCCGTTCCTTGATGCGTTCCTCGGTGTAGTTCTCTCCAATGGTTTTAGAGCGGGTAAATCGCTCCTGACCTTCAGCGCGGAAGGAAATGTATTTGCCGGTCTTAATTTCATAACCGGCTTCCTGCATGAGCCGCAGAAAGTCATCGTAGTCCTTCGCAGTGATGACAAGCCGGTCGATGGTCTGCTTGAGCTTTTGTTTCCAGCTCGTGCCGCGTTTGGCTTCGGTGTATTCCTTGTAGTCCATGCCCTTGTTCTGCGACGGAGGGATCACAGATAGCCCATGTTCTTTGCATATTTCATCGCTGAGTTGACGCAGCTCCCGATAGGTTCTCTTGTTGCTCCGGTAGGCATGGAAGTCCACATAATTCACAGCATTGAAGATGATGTGATTATGGCAATGCCCCTTGTCAATGTGGGTTGCAATCACATACTCGTACTTGCCCTTGAGCCATTCGTCCGCAAGCTGTTTCCCGACTTCGTGCGCTTCTTCCGGTGTCACTTCCCCGATGTCAAAGGACTGAATCAGATGACGGGCAAGTACCTTCGGCATCTGCATTCCTTGCTGCACTGCAAGGTTTCTTGTCCATTCAAATTCTTTTGCTGCCGCGTCGCTTGCAGCGCACCCATAGGAGGAAACATAGAAGGCATCGTCGGTCTTCTGCGGGTCGAGAATATAGGCAAGAGCCTTGTTTACAGTTCCTCGGATTGGCTTGATTTTAGTAACTGCCATATCTCACCCTGCCTTTCTTTCAGCTCTGCAATATCGTCCGCATAGAAGTGTCCAGTGGAGTTTATGCGGCGGCAAATCTGATTGATATTCGAGGCAACACGGCTGACAGCGGCGGCGAGTTTCTTCTGCTGCGTGTAATCCACCTTGATGATATAGCCGTCAATCGCCATCTTCCGGAGATATGCTCCCATGTTCTTTGTTCCGAGCTGCGCCATCTTTGCCTTGATGATTCTTTTCTCATCGTCGGAGACGAAGAAGAGTATCTGATTTGGTCGCGTTCTGTTTGCCATCGGCGTTCCGTCCTTTCGTAAAGAAAGAGGGTTTGGGAGACTTCCCAACAAGCATTTCTGCGATTAAGGGGAGGGTTTCCTTAATCGGAAATCGCCGTGTGTATATACACCGGCTGTGCTTGCTATTCTCTAAAATCGTATTCCCTCGCAGAGACTCCCCGTAAAATACCCCTTCACTTTACAACGGACTTTTTTTATTCAAAATAGGGGGTCGTGGTACAAAATATTTATTCGATCAGGTGATTCCCCATGTAAAAGTCACGGTGTCAGATACGTCAATATCGTCTGGCTCGATTTCTGGTGCAGCGCATTTGCTCATCGCCATGAGAGGCTGAATGCAGTCTTCAACATCGTAGCTTGTTCTGGAAAAAACATTGAGTTCGCCCCAGTTGTAGTCGATGTTGAGCAACTGCCCAAGCGTACTGCCTGATGCTTTGCAAAGAATCTCCGCCTTTGCTCTGGCGTTCTCCGTCGCATTGATCAGCAGCTCTTCGCTGACTCTTGCCGGGTTTTTCACGGTGAACGCAATGCTGAGTTCTGGTTGCGCCCCACAATCCGCAATCGCAGAAATGACCTTTGCAAGCTGTTTGCTGTCAAAGTCAAAGGCAAGTTTTAGGCGGTAGGTGCAAGCATATCCTGCAAACTCCCGCTTGTAATTTCCTTGCCGATCCTTGACGTTCTCGTACCTTGTCTGGACATCAAAGCTCGTGGTTTTCAGGTCTTCCTTGCGATACCCAACGCGGACTGCGGCACCTTGCAGTCTTTCGATTCTCTCGGCAGCTTCCGACATTGCGCGGTCATAGGTTTCAGATAAGACTTCAATGTTCAGGGATAAGATGATGTAATCCGGTCTTGCGGAGACATTGCCTGTCCCTTTTACGGTGATTGTTCTCATTACTTTCTCCCGTCCTTTCTGGAATTGAAGTCCTCATCAATACGTTTTTTCCAATTCGTACCCAGCGGTACGCTGCATCGGACAGCGGAAACCGCTTCGCTCAGAACTTCATAGTTGAGTTGCGTTCCCTCGCGGTCAGAGTGGTAATTGACCGCTCGATCTGCTCCAATTCCAAAATGCTTTGCCGTCTCAACTGCATCAATGTTTGCACCGAGGAAAAGAAACTCCCAGCCGTACTTTTCCTTCTGTCGTTCAATCATCTTCTTGACCTTCTCGCTGTCATAACGGCGGCTTGCATTCTCCATGCCATCCGTTGTGATGACGAACAGTGTGTGTTCAGGGACATCCTCTTTTCTTGCGTACTTATGGATATTCCCAATGTGATGAATCGCTCCGCCGATAGCATCCAGAAGCGCGGTGCAGCCGCGAACGGAATAGTCCCTGTCGGTCATCGGCTCCACCTTCTGAACCGGCACACGGTCATGGATAACCTCGCTCACGTTGTCAAAGAGAACGGTAGAGATCAATGCCTCGCCATTCTCTTTTTTCTGCTTTTCAATCATGGAGTTGAAGCCTCCGATGGTGTCTGCTTCCAGTCCGCTCATAGAGCCGCTGCGATCAAGGATGAATACGATCTCCGTCAAGTTCTTTCTCATGTTCAGTACCTCCGTATATAAAAAATATGACTGCCTGGCGTCTCACCTTACAGTCATATTGTACTTCGGTATTCACTTCATTTGGTCGCATGGCAAGCGACATTATTCCAGCGATGAGAACAGCTCCCCGTCAATACTTAGAACGTCATCCATCGGAATCCTTGTGCCGTCCCGCATGGTGATTCGCCGCTCAAAATCATCGACCTTTTTGACCGCGCCGGTTGCTGCTATGTATTTGCCGCCAGCCTTCCGCTCATCAGGCTGGAAGTAGGTGATGGTAACTTCCGGCGCGTCATCAAGGGCTTCCATGAGAAGCTGATACTTCATGTCCAATGCAGTCAGAGATTCCTCGTCAAGCTCAATCTTTTCGTCGGTCAGACGCCCGGTTTCCTTGATGGCGGACTCATATCCGGTGAGTGCTGCAAAGGGCGCGAACTGCGCTGCACGATCTGACATCGGCATCTGCGGTCGCGTCTTGGAGACGTGGTGAGGGAGATTGATAATCTCGTCGTACCTATTATTCATGCGCATTCTATATCTCACCTCTTAGATAAACTGAAAGTTGTCACTCTGTCAGCCGGTTTTCTTCGCCCCAGACACAGAGCTGATCCAGCACAGTCATCAGCGATTTTCCTCGTTCCGAAAGCGTATATTCCACCTTCGGCGGGATCTGCGGATACTCGATGCGGACGATCAGTTTATCCGCTTCCAGCTCCTTGAGGTTCGTGCTGAGGGTCTTGTCGGAGATGGTTTTCAGATACCGTTTCAGCTCATTGAATCGCACCGTCTCAAACTCCATCAGGCAGTAAAGAATGACCATCTTGTGCTTGCCGGAGATCAGCGACAGCGTGTAGGCAAAGCCGGTGTCCTCGAAATTGGCGTTCTCAATGTAATTTTTTATCATTCCACTTTCTCCTAAGATAGTACCTGTCATAATTGCCAGTACTTGAATTTATGATTTGCATGGATATAATTATAAGCAGGATGAACAGTCCTGTCAATCTGATCACAAGGAGAAGTTATCATGAGAACGAAATTAAAAATCACCGAGGGCATTTTCCCGATGCCGGTTCTGATGGTTGCGACTTATAACGAGGACGGCAGCGTGAATGTCATGAACGCCGCATGGGGCACCATGCAGGAGCGGGACACCGTTGCGCTGAACCTCACCGAGACTCATAAGACCGTACAGAACATCAAGGCACGGGGCGCATTTACCGTCAGCATTGCCGATGCCGCCCACATGGTCGAAGCGGATTATTTTGGTGTGGAGTCCGGCAATAAAGTTGCCGATAAATTTGCCCGCAGCGGTCTGACCGCCAGCAAAGCCGAAGCCGTCGATGCGCCGGTCATCAACGAGTTCCCGATTTGTTTGGAGTGCAAGTTCATTGAGTATCAGAACAATGAGTACGGCTGCGGCGTCATCGGCAAGGTGATCAATGTCACTGCCGATGAGAGCGTTATGGTGGATGGAAAAATTGATATGTCTAAGGTCAATGCCATCGCATTTGACCCCTACACCCACGGCTATTATAAAGTCACCGAGCGTGTGGGCGAAGCATTCCGAGATGGCTTAAAACTGAAAAAGTAAGGTGTGCAGAAAAGGAGCTTTCGCGTAAGCGAAGGCTCCTTCTTAAAATATGTGGATTTCACAATTTCCGATTAGTTTGATCCTTTATGCCTTATGCCCGCCGATCTGCGCATTACGGTCTTTCGCGGTTGCGCCTTCTTCAAGATTCATCGCCTTGAGGATGGCGTTCTTTCCGTACTTCTTCTTGATGGCGAGAGCCGCCTTCTGGATTTTTCGTTCCCGTTCCAAGGCGGCAGCTTCGGCTTTCTGCTTTTCCTCTTCGGCGGCATAGTCCGTGAAGAGGTCGAGCTGGACAGCACCGTCATTTTTCTTCGGTGCGTCCGCTTCCGGCAGGACATGATTTGCCACAACATACATACGGCGGACAAGCAGATTCTTGTCCACGATCCGGTCAAATAGCTCTGACACAGCACACATTATTTTGCGGGTAGAGGATGTGTGACCGTCAAGGTTGATAGAGCCGTGCGCCTGCTTGGGAATCTCCCGACCGTAGGGGTCTTTCTCAACCGCGCCGTGATACTTTGCCCGTCGCGCCGGGTCGGTCAGGTTCTCAATATCGTAGCCAACGGTGAGAACCATCTGGTCAGCAACAAGTCCCTTGTCCACCAAGTCCAGCACAAGCAAATCCGTCATTTCCCGCACAACCAGCTTCGCCTTCTGCGGCTCATAGGGGCAGTGCAATACCTGACCGGAGCTGAGGCTGTTGGAGCTGGGACGGTATGCCTTGATCGCCTCAATGGTCGTAGGCTCCCAGCCCCACGCATGGTCAATGAGCAATTCCGCATTCTTACCGAACAGCTTATAAAGCAAGTCCTCGTTCCGCTCGGAACAGAGGGCAACATCGCCCATTGTGAACATCCCGTTCTGCTCAAGTTTCTTGGCAATGCCTCGACCCACGCGCCAGAAGTCCGTGAGCGGCTGATGAGACCAAAGCTCGCGCCGGAACTTCATCTCATCCAGCTCTGCAATGCGGACGCCGTTCTTGTCGGCGGGGATGTGTTTCGCCACAATGTCCATTGCCACTTTGCAGAGGAAAAGATTCGTGCCGATTCCGGCGGTTGCTGTGATGCCGGTTGTTTCAAGCACATCGAGGATGATCTTCATGGCGAGGTCATGTGCCGAGAGCTTGTAAGTATTCAGGTAGTCCGTCACGTCCATGAACACCTCGTCGATGGAGTAGACCACAATATCTTCCGGGGCAATATACTTGAGATAAACCTGATAGATGCGGGTGCTGTACTCCATGTAGTACGCCATCCGAGGCGGCGCGATGATGAAGTCAATCGCCAGAGACGGATCTGCTTGCAGCTCCGAGAAGAAGTGTGATGTGCCGTCCAGTCTGTGTCCCGGCGCGTCGTGCTGCCGTCCGGCATTTGCTTCCTTCACGCGCTGCTTGACTTCAAACAGCCGTCCGCGTCCGGAGATACCGTAGCTTTTGAGGGACGGCGTGACGGCAAGGCAGATGGTTTTGTCGGTACGGCTTTCATCCGCAACGACGAGGTTTGTGTCCAGAGGATCTAAGCCGCGCTCCCTGCACTCCACGGAGGCGTAGAAGGATTTCAGGTCGATTGCGATGTAAGTGCGTTGCTTCACCTTCTTTGCCTCCGCTTTCTTCTTAGATTAGCTCTAATGACATTTCATTAGAGTTTTTAATGTTGAATACGACACGCCATTCAATATCACCCTCCACCGGCTCAAAGTGTAGAGAGGAACAAGCCGCATGGAGTTTTTCTTTTGAGCTGCCTCCACACACGATTGCGATTGGACCGTCCGCTCCGCCGATAATGCCGATACAAGCAATATCGTTTTGTGCCTCTGGTGCATAGCGGTCAGAGCATGAGGCAATTTCTAAAGGCTTGTCTCCCTCAGCGCAATCACAGATCGAAATATCATTGTCCGGTTCAGGAGAAAGCGTATAGCTCATAGCAGTAAAATGCGTGGGATAGAACCACCGGTCGGAACCAACGAACTTTTCAGAAATTGTTTGCTGCTCCATTTCCTGAACGGTCAATGTATATTTTGTTCCGCTGACCGGATGGGAAAAAGAAAACGAATCGCCGGGAGCGTGTGTCTTGAAATGCGGTCCCGGGACACGGCGTGACTGCTGTTCCATTGTAAGGGAGAGGGCTTTTATTTCAGGACGGCGTTTGCTTGTCCATGGAAAAGCTGCCCGAAAAATCATCCATCCATAGGATGTATCCAAACCATAGTGTTCTAATGCCCACTTTGCTTCCGCTTCATTGATCATCCTGTCCGGCAAACATGGATTAAAGACCACCGAACAGCCGTGGGAGGTCAGCATTGTTTTCCCGTTCAATTCCAAACGAGGAATAAAGTCAAGGCAAAGTGGATTGTCTAAATCTATCTGCATTTGCTGCTCCTGTGTGAAGTATTCGCAGGAGTCGTTTTCGGGGTGTAAATCCCATTTAGTCATGAACTTACGAATGTCTTCATCTGGGGTGCGCATACAAAAGTCCATGACGAGTCCCTTACTGCAAGAATACGCCGCAGGAATAACCCAATGATGCCCAGCCCAGTCAAATTGCTTATTCAACCGGATTTCCGTTCCGGCACGGTCTTTTCCCGAATGTCCCCAGAAGTTTCCCTCAAAGTAGACCTTCCACTCAGGCATGGTCAGTTCTGCTTCCGGGTTCATATCAACATCATAATAGTCCTCGGTGTACTTGATCTTGCTGTAATCAAAAGATGCTTGCAGTTTTTTGATGTATGCCCACGGCTGTTCCATAGGCGTCAATTTCATTTTCTCGGCAAGCTCTAATAACGTTCTTTGCTGATCCTGCGTTGGAGGGTTATCCCGCAAAAAGGCTTCAAATTGGGACTTATCCAACATCCACGCCTGTTCCAACGCTGCCGAATCACTGCAAGCAAGGAGCAGCCTCAAAAAGTCTTCAAAATTGTTTGCCAACGGATGAACATAATCAGGAGCCGAGTTCATGGGACTAACGGAAAAAACCACGCCGCCAAAGCCTCGAACAAAGCAGAAGTGGATGCCATCCACACCCGCCCAGCCAAAAATAGATGCACCTTTGGGCGTGCAAAAGTAGGGGTTATTATCTTCACGACGCTCCACCCCTACGGGCGAAAGGTCAATACCACTCCGCAAAAATTTCTGAAATACTTTATCCATAAGCCTTATGCTCCTATCAAGCTCTGGTCAAAGGCAAACAGAGCCTCGTTGATCTCAAAGACGTTATAGTTCCCATGCTCCACGAAATACTCCACGATGATGTCAAACTTGTTGGAGTGGGAGAGTGCAAAACCAGCCTTCATGAGCATATCCTTCATTTCCGCAAGGGGCAGCTCAAGGGCAATGGAAAACGCAATGACTGTGGGCTTGGAAGGCTTGTAGGACTTGTCCGAGCGGATCTTCGAGAAGAGTTTCCGGTCAATGTTCGCCTTCTTGTAGCACTGTGCGTCCGTCATGCCGCGTTCGTCAATCTTCCGCAGAAGCATCTCCGAAAAGCTCTCATCGATCTGTTCCAGTGCATCGTCGAGTGTTGCTGCCTTTTCGGAGCTGACTGCCATAGGAGCTGTGAGCTTTTCAATAGCTTCATCACAATTTTCAATAGCTTCATCACAAACGGATGACTCGCAAGGCATGGGTTCTTCCATCTGGAAGGCGTTCATCCTGCGCAGACGCTCGGAACGACTATCGGTATGTTCGTCCACATAGCGGTCATCTATGTATGAAGCAATGTCGGCAAACAGCTTGCCGCTGATTTGATAGGCTTTGCGGTCGAAAATGACGATGTACACCGTCATTTCGTTTTCAAGAAGGAAGCTGCTGGTGGTGTCAATCGCAACCTTGAGGGCTTGATCCTTTGGATAGCCGAAAATGCCGGAGGAAATCAGCGGGAACGCAATCGATTCGCATCCGTATTCCTTCGCCAGCATGAGCGATGTCCGATAGCAGGAGATCAGCAGTTCGCACTCACCGTGCCGCCCGTCATACCAGCGCGGACCGACTGCGTGAATGACATATTTGCAGGGCAGACGATAGCCCTTCGTGATTTTTGCGCTCCCGGTTTTGCAGCCGTGGAGCGTTTCACATTCCGCCAGCAGTTCCGGTCCTGCAGCACGATGAATGCAGCCGTCCACACCGCCGCCACCCAGCAGCGACTCGTTGGCAGCGTTGACGATGGCGTCCACCTTCATTTTTGTGATGTCATTCCTGACAATTTGAAGCGGCATTATTCAGTCCTCCGTCCGGTTACTTCGCGCCGGTCAGCAGCTTGTCCAGCGGGATTCTTTCCGGGTATTTTCCTTCGGTCAGAATGTCATATAAATACCTGTTATCCAGAATCATATCATCCCGGATAAGCTGCCAGTTTGCCTTTTTCCTGAAAAACACCTTGAAGATCAGGAAGTTCATGATCGCCCCAATTACCGGCGTGGTCATGCCGAAAGCCTCGGTGTGAGAGAAATGGCATCCTGTTTTAGTTCTTTTCCCTTCAAAGGTGATGAACGCCGTTTTCTTGTCGCTCCGGAATACAATGCGGAAGTGATTCTCATCCTGTTCGCATTCCGTAATTGTGCCGGTCACATCGTAGTCCAGCCCCATGACGATCTCGCGGAAGCGGATCTTGCTTCCTGCGTTATAGTTTCCGTTATAGAGATTGCATTCGATGTGGTAGGGACTCCATTTCACAAACTCTTCCTCAAAGTTGGCAGTCCATGCCTCCATTTTTTCATAGGAAGCCGGAATCTCTATTTGCTCGGTAAGAACAACCATTATCACTTTCTCCTATTCTGTCAAAGCGGCATCGGCGTCCGGGCAATCAGAATGACCGCCAGAATCGCGCCCACAAATGCCGCAGCTCCTATGACCGCCAACACCTTTTTGCTGAGTTTCTTCTTCACCGCCTTGCAGATCAGCGCACCGCAAGCCACGCAGACAGCCGCAGCCAAAAGTGCAATGCCCAGCGTTTCCCATAGCCAAGATAGTTCATATAGGATTTTCATGCGATCATCATCTCCTGTTCGTTAAACTTGAATTATCAAATTAGTCTTTGCAAATAACCTTTGAACCTTCACCATCAATTACAATTCCCTGACGGTTGTTAATTGGGCATAGATTCAAATCCGAAAATTCAGTCATTATTTTCTCGGTAACTTTCTTAAATGGTGCTGTAAGATAATGCGGAAGAACATAGAAATCAATCAAATCAAGCCCTGCATCATCTTCTTGTGAGCAGTCCTCCGGCTTTTCATCCATTTGTTCAATATATTGGATGGTTGGAGCGCATATAATCGCACCTGCCGATTCACCGATCATCAGTTTTCCCTTTGCCAATTCCTTCTTCAATAGCTCATCCGTTCCCGTTTTACGGAGCTGGTCCATAAGGAAGAAAGAATTTCCACCAGTAAAATATATCACATCCGCATCTTCAAAAACGGACTGTATCGTTAAATAAGCCTCCGTTGAAATATCAATTTCCGTTACGGCTGCTCCCAGTTTATTGAATAGCTTTCGAGCCGAGCCGACATAACCGGTATAGCCTTCACGCAGCGAAGCTGTGGGAATAAATGCGACTTTCTTGTTATCAATTTCTTCTTTTATCAAACTTCCTACACTTGAAAAGTGCGAACATAAAAACAGTTTCATCCATATTCTCCTTAATAAATTCCGATTTGTACTCTTTTCAAAGTCCAAGTCCATCAACCCATGCCGCAAGCTCCTGATGCCCGACGCTGCCCTTGAAGACCTTGCCTTCCAGCAGCTTTGCGCCTTTGCAGCTCGGCGCAAGGCGTTCGTTCGTCTTGCCAATGTTGCTTCCGCCGGAGGTCGCAAACGGGATGATCGTCTTGCCGGTCAGATCATAGCTCTCAAGGAACGTATTGATAATTGTCGGTGCAACGTACCACCAGATCGGGAAACCAACAAAGATTGTGTCGTAGTCCTTCATGTTGTCCCGCTTCACTGCAATTTCTGGACGAGAAGCAGGATCGTTCATCTCAATCGTGCTGCGGGCTTTCTTGTCCATCCAGTTCAGATCAGCTTTCGTATAAGGAACCTTCGGCTCTATCTCGAAAATGTCCGCGCCGATTGCCTCTGCCAGCGTCTCGGCTACCTTTGCGGTTACGCCGGACGCAGAAAAATATGCTACAAGTTTGTTGCTCATAATTGCCTCCATGTTTATTCGTCTTGATCCAGACCACCATTCAGAACAAGATACAACAGTACCTCCATCAAATTTGCAATCTTTCCAAGTGTAATGTCCTCATCTTTGGACTTCATAATCAACTGAAATACTCCATAGAACACGTCGCTCTGGTTAAGATCAGTTTCCGTTTCAAACCGCTCAAGAAGTGCTTCTATGCGCTCCAAGTCCGGCTCATCTTCCGGCTTAAACGAATCCTGCATTCCCAGCAGAGATGCAAGCCGCTCATCCTTCATGATAGCGTCGTATTCTATAAGCTGCTTTGCTCCTTCTGGCAGCCACTCGTCAAAATAATTGATAAAGATGTGGACGCGAATGCCGCCTTCCTCAGCGGGAGAGAAGCAGACGGTATGTGCCTTATCCGCGATCTCTTTCAGGAAAGCGAGGCCTTCCGGATCATCGAACTCCACGAATGGAAGAAACAAATTGATTTCAGAATGCCAGTGGTGGTAGTCTACGATCCCTTCAATACGTCCGTGATGCTGCTTGACAAACGCATCACAGCGTTCCAAAAGATACTCGTAATTCTTCTTATCCTCCGGCACAATGATCTTAGGTATCTTGTCCATCGCCTCAGAGTACGCTTTCAGCATACCTCCGTTAAGCACACGGTCATAGACCTCTTCGGACCATTCATCGCGTTCAGTAGGCTCAACTTGTCGGTAATCCTTTTCATAGATTAGATCGTCCATAGCGTTACCCCTTTATGATTGTCTCAAGCTGCTTCTCGACTGCATTGGGAAGAAGCGTGTGCAGATGTCTCAGAATATGTTCTCTGGATTCCTGCGGGTCTCGCTGATAGGCGGACGTGATAAAGTCGTACCCGAAAAGCTCTTCCGGCGTCGCATACTCTGCAACGCCCCAGCCATAAGGTCTTCCGTACTTGTCCTGCATATAAACGAAATCCGCAATGCAGACATAGCTCTGCATTTGCAACCTTGTGATACACGTTTCAAAGCCGGTGTTGCCGCCCTTGCGATAGTTCCGTAATTCTTTCAGACGCTTGGAAAGAACTGTGCCTTCATCAGCTATGGTTTCGTAAAGCTCTTTGTCCTTATAGGACGTCAAGCCATCATCCCACCGAGCATCAAAGTCATATCCGTCTCGCCGGAAGTTTGCAAAGTCCGGAATCCAATCACGGCTCACGAAGCCAGCTCTTTTATTGAAAATCTTGCCGTAGAGACATTTGCCGCTTCGCGCAGCCGGACCTTTCCACTCCCACGGACCGTCTGCATCATCCGCAAACCACAATTCAGGGGCGCACAGCTCTTCAACAGAAAAGCCGGGAATCTCGTTCTGAAAGAAAGGCAGAAAGCCGTATTCTTCAACAGCGGCAATCAAGTCATCGGCACTATGCAGTTGTCCGACATAACGCTCTGACATTACTCTACCTCTTCAATCACACCATAATCAATCAGAATATTTTTCTCCGCATATTGCGGGTAAACAATACCCATCATCTCATACTGATAACGTCTCACGCGGCGATGCTCCTGAACCGGCTCCGGTGCATACGCAGCGGTTTCACAGTGCGCATATTCTGGCATTTCCGCAAGATCATCCCGAACTGCGCGGATGAGTGCGTCTGTGACTTCTTCAATGCTGCCGCCAATCTCCACAGCAACCAGCTCATGCTTGAGGACGGACTTGTCCAGATCACCAGGGGAACGGAACAGTTTGTACTTCATAATGCACGTCCTTTCTCTGTCTATCGCGGTTACGTTTCTTGTGTAAGGCTTTTTGCTGCTTCTTGAACTCCGACTGTGTAACGAGACATAAGTAGAGAGAGTAGTTCAAGCATCATCTGCATACGGCAATTCAGTGCCATTGCAGGATTGTGTAGGTTTCGACATAGGGCATCCCATATAATGAATATATCAGACAGGAAATCCCTTAAAACCTCTGCTGTCAACCTTCCGGCTTGACATTTTTGAGGAAATCTGAACGCGGTACATACGGTAAGTTAAGCTGCCATCCCATGCGATTCAGCTCGTTGAGCTTGATCAGCATCAAGTTCACATTCGTCTCCATGATGGAGGAAAGCTGTACCACATCATACCCTTGCTTCATCAGTTCCATCAGCTCGTCATCGTCGATCCGCAAATGGGCGCTGAACGCATTGGCTTCATATTCCATCTCGTTACGCATATCGAACAGCGTAAACTCCTGCAATCCGCTTGCGCCTTTGGCTTGCTCCCGGTGCAAGCAGTCGTGACCAATCTCATGTCCGCAGACCATGAGCTTTACAATATACTCCATATTGGAGTTCAAAAGAATGTGCCTCTCCTTATGCCGGTAGGTGTACATTCCAAGCAGTTCGTTCAGTCCATCAATGAAATGAACGTAGATACCCAACTCTTTTGCAATACGCACGGTGTCCCGTGTTCCGCAGCCTCGTACAATATCCGTGGCTTTGCGGTGAATGAGTTCAGGTCGTAGAAGCAATTTTCATCACCCCCGCTATACCGATGGTTATTCCGTAATTATATAACATCAGCAGTCCAATAAACCGCCCTCAATCCTCATCGAGATGCAGTTTGTATTTCTTTGGCGTGTATTTTTCGACATTTCGGGCTTTGGAATCCCAGTAGATGTCCTGCAACGCTTTCATGACGGCATCTTTGTCCTGCTCAGAAAGCGTTCCGCCAGCAAATAAACCGGAGATACCATCCACCAAGTCCTGTGCCTGTTTCTTTCCACGCGCACCATATTTCTCTGTTGCCTGAACAACGAAGTTCTCATCTTCCGTCAGAAGATAATTGACATCAACACCGAAGAAATCGGCAATCTTCTTATATGCTTCCCGTGTGCGGGGCAAAGAAGTCCCTTTTTCATACAGCGTGATCATTTTGCGCGTAATCCCCAAGCTGTCCGCGACTTGCTGCTGGGTTAGTTCCTTCTTTACTCGTTCTTCCTTGAACTTCTCAGCAAACGTCATGTCTCGTTCACCACTCCTTCACAAAAAGTTCGCGAAACTGAATTTCCCATTTCTGTTGACATGGGTAGTTGAAGTATGTATAATAGATATGCGTAATTCAATTACCCACAGTATATCGCGGATTACTCATCAAGTCAAGAGGAACGCGAGAATATGCACAGAAAAGTTACAAATATAAGTTGTTTCACCGAAACAGCTCAATGGCAAGGAGTGAGGATGCAAAACATGGAAGCACGATGCAGGAAGGCGTATGTTTGTGTCAATCTGGATGTAGACAAGGAAGGGGCTATCCGTCCGCGTTTCATCAGGTGGGACAATGGTTTGATTTTTCAGATCGACCAGATTCTTTACAAATGCCGCGCCACATCCAAGAAGGTTGGTGGTGGCGGCATCCGTTACACAGTCATGATTAAAGGAAAGGAGTCGTTCCTTTTTCATGAAGGAGACAAGTGGTTTGTCGAAGCAAAGGAGAATGCCCAGTGATCTTATCCCAGAAGCAAATCGAAGAAATTGCAGCAGCCGTCACGGAAGACTTCAACAAGTTCTTCTTTGGCACGGAGTCCGAGGAAGTCCGTATGGCTCGTGCAACGCCGATTGATCAGTTCGCAAGAGACTATCTCGGCTTGCAAGTGTCTTTTGCCCGCCTGTCCTCCGATGGAAGTATCTGCGGCTTGACCGCTTATACAGATACAGAGTACATCGTTGAGGAAAAGGGCGTTAGACGAACACTCCCGCTTAAATGTAATCAGGTGTTGCTCGACGAGAGCTTCATCCGTCAGGGACAGATAAAGAAGCTCTGCGGGAAGCGGCGCTTCACGCTTGCCCACGAATGCGCTCATCAGATTCTCTATCAGATGGAATCCGATGAAGTCAAGCAATGCTGCAACCGGCAGTATTCCGCACGAACAGCCTATTCGCTGCGCGATCTCAAAACACATGAGGACTGGAATGAATGGCAAGCAAACGTCCTCGGCGCGGCAATCCTGATGCCGCAGAAAGAAATTGACCTTGCCGCATGGTATTTCATCCCTGAGAAGAAGTTGACGTCCTATGACGGCTACTTTACATACCGGGATCGCCTGTCGCTCAGAGCGATATGCGCACAACTCGGTGTTTCCCAATCCGCAGCCGTCATCCGTCTGCGCCAGCTTGGTTATCTCGAAGACCGCCCATATTCAGAGTTCAACGATCCGACGGAGGTATGGGCATGAAAAAGAATATCCGTGTTACTGAACCGTCTGCTGAAATGCAGATGAAGATCAGACGGGCGCGTATCGCCATTGCCAGCCAGAAGAGGCGAACGATGGAATGCCCGTACTGCCATCACAATACCATCATCGTTTTTGAGGACACAAGAGGTCACGTTCAGGCAAAGTGCAAACTCTGCGGAAGAGAAACCGTCTTCAATGTTCTCAGTATGAGAAGGTTATATCTCCACCTCAACAGAGGATAAGGAGTTTAACAAATAAATATTTGATAGCTGTGCTGTGGAGCCGCTGACTGGTGAGTCTTCCTAATGCCGCATGAACAGAGTGTTCGCACTCTGTTTTATCGGCATGGGATCACAACTCACCGTCATGCGGCTCTTTTTTTAGGCTTGTCCATCCGCTGCTCCGCGCCAGCGGAAAGGACAAGCAATGAAACGAATCCCTAAAACCCCTGTCGAGTTCGACTACGACCTCTGGACTACGGAGGACGGAAAGTGCATGGTGCGCGTAAAAATCACCGGCGAAGTAACGGAGGTTGACCGTGAGGTCATGAAAATACTTCGCGCTGAGGAAAAGATGCTCAGACGTTCGTATGGCTCTGATGGTGCATCTGAGGATGAAGACGGCGAAGAAAAAACTTCTGATGCTGTACTGTCCCTTGACGCTATGCCGGAGGACGATGTGAAGACTGCCGCATGGCTTGCTGACTCGTATGATCTCGCAAAAGAAGTCACAATGCAGCTCATGGTTAAGACATTTTACGCCGGTCTGACAGAAAAACAGCGCGGTGTATTTGAGCATTGCATGATTGCTGGGGAAAGTCTAAGCAGCTATGCGCGGGAAATTGGCGTTGACTACACGACGGTTCAGGAAACCCGAAATGCCCTCAGAAAAAAATTCAAAAAATTTTTCTCCGGCACCCCCTAATTCGCTTAAAAAATGTCCGTTGTAAAGTGAAGGGGTTAATCAGGCCGCTTCACTGTTCCTTGAAAACTGAATAGTTCAGTGCTGCGGATCTTTCCGCTTCTGCGAAGCAACACAGCTTCCGACGCCAAGACCTCCTGCAAGGGAGTGAGCGACCTCCGGAGAGCTATAACAGCCGTGTGGTGTGGCTGCTTGCGACGATGCAGATGCCGGGTATAATGATACTTCCGTCTTTTCTTTGAAGGGGCGGCTCGGAGCGATCCTCGGAGGGGTGAGAGTCCCATGATACCGATTGACCATTGGTAGTCCGCAGCATTCCCTATTCGGCAGGGGCGCGAGCTGCAAATATGCCGGAAGTAGAACACTGTGAAAACGTCCGAAAGGACTTATCAGTGAATACTATGGGCAGCGATCCTCATGACCGCTGCCTATCAATTTGCTGATAAAGTGTTCTCGCGGCTTAACGCATAAGAAGGTAAATATTGGGCAAGAATACTCGTGAAAAGGCGGTGATGTTATGGAGAATGAGAGAAGCAGAAAAGAACTTCTCGACTCCTTGGTGGATATTCGGGACGTCAAAATTGACCGTTCCATGTCGGTAGAAGATCGGATGAAATCCTATGTGGAGCAGATCAAAAATCCCTATATGTTTAAGGTCGGCAACACGGTAGTTAGGGTTTCCTACGCAAATACTCAGGCTACGATCAATGACAATTTCGTAAATCTGCTTGCAAGTATGTGAGAAAGCCGTCGGATAACCCCAAAAGAATCTTTTTTGTGAACAAATCTGAAAAGGCTGGATAATTGCTTTGGACTGTGCTATAATAAGCATGGACAAAATCAGCGAAACACCACTGCTACTTTAGTTTTCGGGTTATCAGACCGGAATAAAGTAAGGAGTGGCGTTTTATGCTGAAATTATCTTTGGATAAAGATTATAAAGCCGCCATCTACCTGAGATTATCAAAGGAAGATGGCGACTTTTCTATTTCCGGCGAAAAACTTGAGAGTGACAGCATTTCAAACCAGAGAATGCTCATTAAGGAATACCTCAAGAAGCACCCGGAGATTACCGTAGTAAAAGAATACTGCGATGACGGCTTTACCGGCGCAAACTTTGAGCGTCCTGACTTCAACAGAATGATGGAGGCTGTCCGCGCTGGCTTAGTTGACTGCATCGTGGTGAAAGACCTTTCGCGTTTTGGTCGTGAGTATATTGAGGCTGGTGACTACATCCAGAAGATATTCCCCCGCCTCGGTATTCGCTTTATTGCAATCAACGACAACTATGACAGCGCACAGCCCGGAGCGGCAGACAACGAGCTTGTCCTTCCGTTCAAGAACCTGATGAACGATTCCTATTGCCGTGACATCTCCATCAAAGTCAGATCAAACCTTGATGCAAAGCGACGGAATGGACAGTTTGTCGGCTCTCGTGTGGTTTTCGGGTATCTGAGATCACCGGACAACAAGAACCAGTTGGTGATTGACCCGGTTGCTGCGCCGGTTGTGCAGGATATTTTCAAGTGGAAGATAGAAGGGCTGTCTCCGGCTCAGATCGCAGACCGGCTTAATGACGCCAATGTCCCTTCTCCGATTGAATACAAGAAAGCGAATGGCTCAAAGCAGCGCACCTGTTTCCAGACGAAGAAGGTTGCTCTGTGGAGCGCCGTTGCGATATATCGCATTCTCAAGAACGAGGTTTATACCGGAACACTGGTGCAAGGCAAAACCACGTCTCCAAACCACAAGGTTAAAAAGACCGTAGTGAAGCCGCAAAGTGAGTGGGCGCGGACAGAAAATGCCCATGAGCCTATCATTGCCCATGCTCAATTCGATCTTGTTCAGAAGCTCATGCTGGATGATACAAGAAGCCCGTCCGGTGCAACCGGCGTCCATCCGTTTTCCGGGAAAATTTATTGTGCTGACTGCGGAAGCCCGATGGTACGCAGAGTATCACGCTGCGGAGATAAGGAATATGCCTATTTCATCTGCGGTGGCAACAAGAGCGACAAGACCTTCTGTTCGTCTCACAGCATCAAAGAATCTGTTGTATATGATACCGTTCTCGCTGTCGTTCAAGGACATATTGACGCCGCTATGAATATGGCAGATGCGTTGAAGCGGATTGACGATATGGCTTGGGAAAACCGCGAGATTGAGAAGATCAAAGCAAAAATTTCGTTTCAGGAAGAAATCATTGATAAGAACCGCCGCTTGAAAACCGGTGCTTATGAAGACTTCAAGAGCGATTTTATCAGCCGTGAGGAATACAAAGCCTTTACAGCTCAGTTCGACCAGCAGATCAAGGAGGCAAGCGACACCATTATGCGGCTCACCAGTGAGCGAAACAGCGTGATGGGAGGTCTGGCAGAACAACAAAGCTGGCTTGAGCAATTCAGAAAATACGCAAATATCAAGGAACTCACTCGAAGCACCGTGGTCAACTTAATCGACTATATTCACATTCGAGAGAATAAAGACATTGATGTCGGTCTCATGCACTGCGACCGCTTTGCATCTATCGTTGAGTTCCTGCGCGAACGTCAGGAAAAGGAGGACGCGAATAAAGTCATTCGCTTTGAAAGGAAGGTGGTCTAATGGCACGAGTATCGCGGAAAAAGCAAAATCTCCCTACCCCAGCAGTTGATACTCCTATCCGCCGCTGGAAAACCGCTCTTTATGTCCGCCTCTCCGTCGAGGATAACGGTAAAGGTTCGGACTCGATTGATAACCAGACCACGCTCCTTGAAGACTATGTTGCGTCACGCTCGTATCTTGAGAAGACGGCGCTGTTCGTTGACAACGGCTATACCGGAACCGATTTTCTCCGTCCAGAGTTTAACCGGATGATGGAAGCCGTCAAGATGGGCATTGTAGATTGCATCGTGGTGAAGGACTTATCCCGTCTCGGCAGAAACTATATTGAAACCTCTCAGTTCATTGAAAAGGTCTGCCCGTTCTTCGATTTGCGCTTTATCTCCGTCAATGACTCCTTTGACACTGCAACGGTAACGAGCGAAGGGCATTTGTCCGCTTCCTTGTCGAACATCGTCAATGATTTTTATGCGAAGGACATCTCGCGCAAGGTCACAACAGCCCTTCAAGCGAAGATGGAGCGCGGGGATTATATCGGAAACTATGCACCTTATGGTTATCGTAAAGACCCTGAGAACAAGAACCATCTTCTGATCGACCCTGAAACTGCGCCGATTGTTGTCCAGATATTCCAATGGAGAGCCGAAGGTGTCAGCTACATGGGCATCAACAAAAAGCTTAACGATGCCGGTATTCTTTCACCCAGTCAGCTCAAACGGGAGCGCGGGGTGGAAACGAACTTCAATAAGAAGGATCGGGTCATTCTGTGGAACAAACACATGATAACCGAAATTCTTCAAAACATCGTCTATATCGGGCATTTAGCTCAGAAGAAAGGCAGTCAGTGTCTCTATGGAAGCATCCCTTATCACATCACGTCCGAAGACGAATGGATCATCGCTAAAAACACCCATGAGCCACTTCTCAGTGAAGAACTTTTTGAAAAGGTGCAGGAGATCAACCGTGCAGCCGTAGAACGCACGAGAGCCAATTCAGGCAAGTACGATCATCTACCCAAAGCGAAAAATATCTACGGGAAGAAGTTTGTATGTGCCGAGTGCGGAGCAATTATGAAATTGCAACGTTCCATCAGCACGAAGAAGGACAAGGTGTATTTCACCTTCAAATGCCCGACCTACGCCGAGCATGGAACAAGAGGTTGTTCCGACGTGAAAATACGGAAGCAGGATCTTGACGATGCAGTTTTTTCCTTCATCAAGTCTCAGATGGAAGTATTCCTCGATATGGAGAAGACGCTTCATTCTCTGCTGGCAATGAAAAAAGTCATGATTAAGCAAGACAATACCGTTCAAGAGATACGGACACTGCGTCAAAAACTTGCGCAAAAACAGTCTCTCCTTAGCGGTATGTATGTTGATCTCAAGGAAGGATTGCTCTCTGACGCCGAGTACAGCCACCATAAAGAGATCGTCATGGAGGACATCCGGGCGATTGAGAGAAATCTATCCGAGCTGGAAGCGCCAAAGAATCAGACAGAGGAACAGATTACCGGCGAAATGAAGTGGAAGCAGATGATCCGCCGTTTCCACGACGCGACGGAAATCTCCGAAGAAATGGCGGACGCTTTCATCGAGACTATGGAAATTCATGAGGACGGCACATTGGAAATCAAACTCAGCTATATGGATGAGTTTGCAGCACTTACGAAGACTTGCGAGAAAATCAGGAAGGAGGTTGCTTGATGAAACAGCAAATCGCTATTTATCTGCGCTTGTCGCTTGAAGACGTTGACAAGCGCACAAACAAGGTCAAGGACGAGAGCAACAGTATCGCATCGCAGCGTATGCTCATCAATCGTCATCTGGATCAGAACCCGCTTCTCTGCGATCTGCCTCGTATAGAGTTCTGCGATGACGGTTTCTCCGGCACGAACTTTGATCGTCCTGACTTTGCAAAGATGATAGAGTGCGCAAAGCATGGAGAAATTAGCTGCATCGTAGTGAAAGACCTTTCCCGTTTCGGGCGAGACTATCTTGAAGTTGGTGACTATTTGGAGCATATTTTCCCGTTTCTCGGCATCCGCTTCAAGTCTATCAATGACCATTATGACAGCGCGAAACATGAAGGCAAGACTATCGGCATGGATATTGCCTTCAAAAACCTTATCTATGACTATTACAGCAAAGACCTGTCCAAGAAGGTTAAGTCTGCAATGGGCATGAAACAGGAGAAGGCAAAGTTTGTGAACACAGTTCCATACGGGTATAAAGCCGATCCTGCTGACAAGCATCACCTTATCATCGACGTGGAAACCGCTCCGATAGTCCGCCGTATTTTCATGGAAGTGATCAGTGGCAAGTCCTGTACACAGATTGCAAAGGAACTGAACACAGAGGGTATTCCAACGCCCGCCCAGCACAAAGCCGTATCCAGAAAGGCATCTTCCAAGAAGCCCCAGTGGACACATCGCGGTATCCTGACTATGATAGAGAGCGTGAAGTACGCTGGAACAATGGTCAACCATACCCGCGAAAGCCGATTCATCCGTGACAAAAACCAGCGGCGCGTTCCCAAAGAAGAATGGTATATCCGCGAAAATGCGCATGAGGCGATTGTGACAAAGGATGAATACGAACAGGCACAAGAGGCAATCCAGAGACGTAAAAAGTTTGTCCGAAGCTCCCATGACCAGTCAGACCGAGTTTATTTCTGCGCTCATTGCGGCGGAAAACTTGAGAAAGCCAATGGAACTGTATTTGCTTGTCCGTCCCATCGGTATCACGATGGCAGTCCGTGTGAAAACGTCCGCTGGCGAAAAAGCGCACTTGAAGAAATCGTCTTTGAAGCACTGAAAAGACAGATCGAGATCGTCAGTATTGAATCCGCAGCCGTCAGAAAAACAGCGAAAAGCAAAGGTGAAAGTCTGGAAAGACAGCTCGTCTTGCTGAAAGCTCAGTATGATGCCTGTGATCGTGAGAAGTTTACGATCTATGAAAACTACCGTGAAGGGAAGCTGACTCCGGAAGAGTATCTGTCCGGCAAAGACGCCCTTGCACAAAAACAAGCCGCCCTGAAAGAGCAGCTTGAATCCTGTGAAACCCAGCTTGAGGTCTTCCATCAGCAAAGTCTCGATGCAGAAGAACAGCATGAAGCAGCAAGCCGGATGACCGGCTTGCCCGATGACAAACTCAGAGAGCATCTGTATGATGCAGTTGAACGTGTACTTGTTTATGACACTGAGACAATCGAAATTGTCTGGAAGTTCAACGAATCAAAAATCGACACCGATGAAAACATCGGAGTTGCGAATTGACTCCGGTGTTTCATTTCGGGGCAAATCTGTCGAATTTACTCCTAAAATAACATAATCTATCGAAACCTCGTAGGCGCATCGTAGCACCGTCCGGAAAGCCCAGAGTCATTGATATTAAAGGCTTTTCGGATAGTTTGTAAATTTTTTTTGCACCTACTTGACATAAAGGGACGATCTCGGCCGCGTTGTTATTCCGAAGGAGATCAGAAGAACGCTTAGGATTCGAGAGGGCGACCCGTTACAGATGACATTGGCACCGTGGGAGAAATTCTGTTTTGCGGTAAGCGATTTAGCCAAAAGAAATGGGTGGAGTTAGTACATAGTACAACGTCTTTCGCTGCTATTATTATATATCATGTTATTCCTGTGAAATTATAAAGCTACTTCAATCTCAACAATGGAATAAAGGCAGTTCAGGCGAAATTTTTGGATTTTAGTTTTGAACGAAAATTCTATGTTTTGGAGTGAAAATTATGACGAACAAACAGGAAAAGATGATATGTAATACCTTTGGCATTTCGAGACTCAAACCGTTTCAGAAGAAGGTGATCACAGACTTATCTGATGGTAAAGATGTACTCGGTTTAGCACGAACTTCTGAGGGCAAGTCGATTTGCTTTCTCTCGATGATCACCCTGTACCCGAACGGTCTGCTGATTAGTATTCTCCCGACAGTCGCGCTCATGCGTGATCTGGTGCAGCGTTGCGAGGACAGTAAAATCCGAGCGGGCTGCCTGTACAGTGGAAACAGGGAGAATACCACCGTTATCGAACGGCTGACACATCGTAAACTCCAGGCAATCTTTGTCGCGCCGGAACGGCTGAGTGATCCGCATCTGTGGAAGGCAATTCAGAAGAACAAGGTGCACACGGTCGTTGTGGATGAGGTGCATTGTCTGACGGAATGGGGCAGCGAATTCCGTCCAATGTATCGCAATATTGGTAAATTTATTAAGGATTTACCCTCATCCCCTGTTGTTGCTGCGTTCAGTGCAACCGTTATGCAGGAGGATATTCCATATATCACGAAAAGTCTGCGTATGAAAAATCCGACGGTACATATCGGCAAGCTCAAACGTTCTAATCTCTCCCTCAAGAAAGCATTTGTGAAAAATGATGCTGCTCGTTATGCGAAAGTCAGAAAAGTGGTTCAGAAATACGATAGTAAAGGGAAAATCGTTATCTACTGCACCCGCGTCTGCGATGTAGAAGATATGCATGACTTTCTTATTGAGGATTGCGATATTTCGGCTTCTGCTATTGCTCTCTGCCACAGCAGGCTGTCTAACCGAGCCGAGCAGGAAGCGCGCTTTCGTTCCGGTGAGGCACATATCATGATTGCAACTTCCGCCTTTGGTATGGGCGTGAATATCTCGGATATCCGGTTGATTATTGTCTCTCAGCTGCCGTTCAGCGTCGCGTCATTTTACCAGATGGCAGGCCGGGCCGGGCGCGACGGCAAACGCGCAAAGGCACTGCTGCTCTGGAATGACGCCGACTTTCAGATGAATCTTGACATTATCTCTGACACGGATGACCGTGCAGTGGAAGCCGTCAATGAACTGTATGCGATCTGTGAATCATCGGACGATCTGCATGACGCCGTAATCGCCTGCTTTGTGAAAGGCGGCGTGTGAAATGGATTTTCGCTATGGCATTCACACGATTGAATTCTTTCGCAGAATGTCCCAGAAGAGCTTCAACAAGGTGTTTCAGCATCTGAAAAGTCTGCATTTCGGCAAGATCTACCCGGACGCGACATATCATTCCGGCAAAGGCATCGAGAAGTATATCTGCACCTCGTACTGCGGTCGGGGCGTGGTGCTCTATCTGTTCAAACAGAAACACTACGAAAATAAAACCAATAAAAACATTGCCTGTTCTATTCGTTTCCGGCTTAATCCGCACACTTTGCTGCACGGAAAATATTCCCCCAAGAAAGTGTTCACCGCGAAAAAAAACCAGCTGAAATCGCTTGATAAGGAAATGACAGAACTGCTGTATGAAATCGGTCTGGACTGCGAGTTCGAACAGCTGACGCTCTCGCGCATTGATTGCTGTCTGGACTTCTTTCCCGAGTCGCAAAAATGGGTTGATGAGGCGCTGCGTGTCATTCGCCGCAGTCCGTACATGAAGCAGTACAAGCTGTGCACATTCGGCAAAGG